>NZ_JAALEF010000459.1:2771-6745 GCF_014145245.1 Dietzia sp. B44
CGCCTGCCGCGATCACCTGGGCGACCTCGTGGATCGATCCGCCGGCCCACATGCCCGCCACGGTGTCCGACAGGCCCAGTGCCCCCGACAGAACCGGGACCGCGACGATCATCAGGGTGCCGAAGATGACGACGAGGGTGATCGCCGTGAGGACCTCCTCCTCGTCGGTGTCCGACACGCTGTCCACGGCCGCCACCGCCGCTGCGCCGCAGATCGAGAACCCGCAGGCGATGAGCAGGCGCTGCGTCCAGCCGAGACCCAGCGCGCCCCCCAGCGCCATGGTGCCGGCGATTCCCAGGACCACGATGACGACGACGAGCGCGACGACCTGCCACCCCAGCGCGGTGATGTCCCCGAGCAGGAGCTGCAGACCCAGCAGGGCGATGCCGACCCGCAGCAGGGTGCGCGAGGAGAACGCCAGGCCCGCGGTGGCACGGGCCGGCAGGCGCACGGTGTTGCCGAGTGCGGCACCCAGCACGATCGCCACGAGCATCGGGTTGAGGGTGGGGACCAGGTGGCCGACCCCCAGCGCCGCCGCTGTTCCGGCGAGCGTCAACGCGGTGCCCGGGGCGAGCGTTCGTGCCCTGACCCGCACGCCGGTCAGTCCGGACGTCGCCGAGTCCGAGGCCCGCGACACCGCTGCGTGGCCGTGCTCGCGTCGCCGGGCGGTCAGGGGGGTGGTCACGTCTCCAGAATGGACGCGGACGGGCCCGTCCGGTAGCCGGCAGTCCGGTATCCGTCCATATCTCACAGGCATGGCCCGAAGCGGAGCCATATGCTGTCTGCATGACACGGAGGTGGCCCGACCTGGCCGTCCTGGAGCTGCTGATCGGCGTCGACGACCAGGGGAGCCTGAGCGCGGCGGCCCGGAGGGTCGGGATGGCGCAGCCCAACGCGAGCAGGGCGATCAAGGATCTCGAGCGGCGGTTCGGCACGCCGTTGCTGCGTCGGCACCCGCGGGGCGCCACGTTGACCCCGCACGGGACGGTGCTCGCCCACTGGGCGCGGAGGGTCCTCGCCGAGACGACCCAGTTACTGGAGGTGGCGCAGAGCCTGCAGTCCGAGCGGTCCGCCACGCTGACGGTGGGGTCGAGCATGACCGTGGCAGAACACCTCATGCCGCGCTGGCTGGGGGCACTGAGGGGCGTGCTGCCGGAGGTGAACATCCACCTGCAGGTCCACAATTCCGTCAGGGTCGCCGAACTCGTTCTGGACGGCACCTGTGACGTCGGGTTCGTCGAGTCCCCGACCGTGCCCAGCGGGCTGCACACCAGCACCGTCGCCCGCGACCGGCTCGTGGTGGTGGCGGCGCCGTCCCATCCGTGGGCCCGGCGCCGCACCCCGGTGACCATCTCCGAGCTCGCCGCCACGCGTTTGGTGGTGAGGGAGCCGGGGTCCGGCACCCGGACGACCCTGGACCGGGCCCTCCAGGAGTACGAGCGCCCCGCTCCACTGCTCGAACTCGCCAGCGCGGCCGCTATCCGCACCAGCGTCCTGGACGGGGTGGGACCGGCGGGGATGAGCACGCTCGCAGTGGCCGATCAGGTGGCCTCGGGCGCCCTGAAGATCATCCAGATCGACGGGCTGGACCTGCGACGGGAACTGCGCGCGGTGTGGCGGCCGCCGCGTCAGTTGACCGGCCCGGCGGGTGAGCTGGTGACCCTCGCGCGGAGGAGCCACCAGCGCGCGGACGTGATCACCCCCGAGGGGCGGACCGTCCGCTGAGCAGATCCAGCGCGTGGCGGACCCCCTGGGCCGGGAGTTGGCCGGGCGCCGATGCCGCGCCCACCGTGGCGAAGGTGGCCGAGGAGCCGAACGGGCCGCCGCCGAGCCGCGTGACCGCCCCCAGGCCACCCATCGACATGGTGATCAGCGGGATGCGGGCGGTCCGGTATCGCTCCTCGGTGGCGGCGAGCAGCGTCACGACGTCGGCCGCGGACCGCGGCGTCACGGCGATCTTGGCCACGTCCGCCCCCGCGTCCTCCATGGCGGTGAGCCGCGCCACGATCTCCTCGGCGGGCGGGGTCCCGTCGAAGTCGTGGTTGGACGCCACGACCGGGATGCGGTGTCGGTGGGCGGCGGTGATCGCGTCCCCTGCGTGTGGGTGCCGGTACTCGACGTCTATCGCGGCCGCCATGCCCGTGGAGGAGAGGGCCTCCACCAGCGCGACGTAGGCCTCCGGCGAGATCTCCGCACCCCCGCCCTCGGTGCTGGTGCGGAACGTGGCGAGGACCGGCAGTCCCGGAACCAGCGCCGAGATCCGCTCGAGGGCCTGCACCGCCGGGGCCGGATCACTCCCGGCCCCGGTGGTGAAGGGTTGGTAGAGGTCGACGCGCCATTCGACCACGTCGACCAGACCGTCCGTGTCCGGGGAGCCCCCGGCCGGAAGGGCTCCGTCGGGTTCCTTCCGGAACCCGGCCTCGGCGGCCTCCAGCGCACCGATCTGCTCGGCGAGCTCGGGGAGATCGCGTCCCGTGAGCGGGACGATGATCGACGGCGAACGGGCGTCCAGGACGAGCCGGTGTCGGGGCATGGATAGACCCTACGACGGCCCCACCGGGGCGGTGGTCTCAGCAGCACCCGTCGCACGGGCAGGGACGCCGGGCGGGGACCAGCTCCAGGGCGGCGAGGCCGCCGGTACCGGCGGTGCGGTAGTAGCGACCCGCCCACCGCAGGGTCCTGGAGGGGCGCCGGACCGGTACGAGCTCCCACGTCGGCCCGTCGGGGCCCTCGCACAGCAGGTGGCCGGCGTCGAGAACCCGGCCGTCCAGGACGGACCCGCCCCACCGGGTGAGCACCGCCGCCGTCTCCCGGGCGCCCAGGCCGCGGGCCAGGAGTTCCGGGTGTCCGCGATCGGTGAGCCCGACCGTGTAGCCGAACCGTTGGTCCGGTGGCAGTGGGGCGGACTCGCAGTCCTCGCAGGCGCAGCCCTCGCCCACGTGGACCACGTGCAGGCCGAACCGGTCGATGGTGGCGGCGACGCGCGCCATGTCGGGGTCGATGGCGGCGACGGGACGGAACTGGATGACGGTGTGGGACACGGGGACTCCTGGTTGTCTACTCGGTGATCGTCTGGATCGAACAGGTGCTCGATACGATGGTGAAGGTAGACCGCGCCTACGACATGGTCGGCCCGGCGCCGGGGTGACACGGGCCGCGCCGGTGCACACTGGAGGCGAATCCGCTGATGGGGTGGCGCCGGTGTGTCGGCACCGGGCACGAGTGAGGACGACGGAGGAGGACCGGATGAGGGTCGCGTTGGCACTGGGTTCCGGTGGGGCGCGCGGATACGCGCACATCGGGGCGATACGCGAGCTCGAGTCGCGCGGGCACGAGGTGGTCGGGGTGTCCGGGGCGTCGATGGGGGCGGTCGTGGGGTCGCTGCTCGCGGCCGGCGAGTTGGACCGTTTCGAGGAATGGGTGCGGGGTCTGGCACAGCGGGACGTCCTGCGGCTGCTCGACGTGTCCTTCGCCGGCGGGGGAGCGATCCGCGCCAACAAGATCATGGGCGTGATCGGCGAGATGCTCGATGACGTGCGGATCGAGGATCTGGCGATCCCCTACACCGCGGTGGCCACCGACCTGCGGGCGCGGCGCGAGGTGTGGTTCACCCGGGGCCCGGCCGATATCGCCGTCCGTGCGTCGTTCGCGATCCCGAGCATCGTCACCCCGGCGATCGTGGGCGGGCGCCTGATGATCGACGGCGGCGTGACCAACCCGGTCCCGCTCGAGCCACTCGCCTCCGTGGAGAGCGACCTGGTCCTGGCCGTGTCGCTGACCGGGCGTCGGGCGGGGATCCGCGGGTCCACCTTCCAGGAGAGCTCGGACCCCGATGAGCCCTCGGCCGTGGCCGATCCGAAGATGTCCAAGAAGGGTGGCACCGTCACCGCGACCACCGCCAGGCTCTCCGGACGCATCCGGACGGCGGCGGCGGACGTGCGGGACGCGGACCTGGTCAGACTGGTCGCGGCCCG
>NZ_JAALEF010000459.1:6791-7611 GCF_014145245.1 Dietzia sp. B44
GCGGACGCGGCCGGTCCGGACACCGCCGGTCCTGACACCGCCGGGCTGGACGCACCCGGGATCGACCCGACCGGGCGGGGCGCCGGGGGCGATTCCCGGACCGGGGACGACGCCACCCCGAGAGGGTCGGCGCAGCCGTCACCGGAGGTCGAGGAGGCGGTCGAGGAGGGCGAACGCGAGGTCCGGGCCGACGCCCAGGCGGACGATCGGAGCCTCGAGTCCCTCCCGGGCACGCTGCGGATCTTCGACGTGGTCTCCCAGTCGATCGAGGCCATGCAGAGCATCCTCACCGGCTACCGGATGGCGGGGAACCGCCCCGACGTCCTCGTGGAGGTGCCGTCCGACTCGTGTTCGGCCTTCGATTTCCACCGCGCGGAGGAGATGATCGAACTCGGCCGTCGGCTCACCGCGGAGGCGTTGGACAGGGAGGGCTTGTGAGACGGGCCCCTCTCGGCTTCAGCCGCCCTGGTTTCCGCCCTCGTCCTGGCCGACCTGCGGCAGGTGCTGGGGACAGAACGCCCTGACCGCGGCCGCCACCACCACCGGGGCCTCGGTCACCGGCGCATCGGCGTGGGCGTCGTTGTACTGCCGGACCACGTCGACGTAGCCCATGTCGCCGTCGAGTGACGCACAGGCGTCGCGCCCCCGGGTGAGATAACCCTGTTCGTCCTCGGCGTCCACGCCGACGGTCCTGATCTCGCTGAGGAACTGCTCCTCGGGAGACCGGTCGTCGCCGCCGTCCCCGTCCGGGGCCGGCTGCTCGCCGGTCGTCGGCCCGTCGCCGTCGGTGGCGTCCCCGACCGCGGAGGTGGCCTCGGCG
>NZ_JAALEF010000043.1:0-6782 GCF_014145245.1 Dietzia sp. B44
GTGCGCCACCGTGGCGCGGTCGACCTCCGCCTCCGCGGCCCGGAGGAGCTCCCGGAACCGTGCGACGGTTCGTCCGGCCTCCTCGAGGCGCTCCACCTCCACCTCGACGGCGGCCAGCGAGGATCGCCTGGCGGAGTGGGCGGCGGAGTGGTGTGCGTGCTCGGTCACCGCGGCATCGAGTTCGGACAGCCCCGCCCTGGCGTCGTCCAGTGCCGTGCGTGCGTCCGCGAGCCGGGTCTCCGACCGCGCGAGCTCGCCGGTGGGCTCCCCGCGTCGTGCCGTCAGGTAGCGGTGACGTTCCTCCGCGACCCGGGTGACCAGTGTGTCGTCACCCGTGGGAGCGGCCCCGCCAGCCGCGGCGTCCAGGGCTCGCCGCAGCGACTCCATCCCCTTGCCCGCCTCCACCTGACCGATGGGTTCGTCCTGGGCGATACGCAGCGCTCTCCACAGGGACCTGTCCACCCGGCGGTCCAGGAGGTCCCGCACGTAGTCGTGGGCGTCGTCACCCGTCAGCGCCACCTTCGCGGACTCCGGGAACTCGAGCGACGTGCGCTTGCCGCGCACGAACTCCTTGCGGTACCGCATCCGCTCGCGGTCGATCGTGAACTCGGCCTCCACCACCACCGGGACGTCACGCCCCACAGGGCTCGCGGCCTTGATCTCCGCTCGGCCGGAGGAGGCCTTGTGTTCGAGGAGCATCTCGAGTGCATCCATGAGGCTCGTCTTGCCCGATTCGTTGGGGCCCTCGATCACGAAGACCCCGCGGGGGGGCACCTGCACCTCCTCCCGGTCGACGCCTCGGAAGTCCTCGATACACAGCCGGTGCAGGATCACCTCAGGCCTCCGTCCACGAGCCGGTACAGCAGACTGAGCGCATTGCCGGCGTCCTCCGAGTCCGATCCGTTCGACGCCGCCTTCTCCACGAGATCCTGAACCGCGCGCCCGGCATAGCCGTCCACGAGGTCGGTGAAGTCCGAATCCTCCGCGCGGACCACCAGGTGGGTGAGCCGCTCTCGCAGGTATGCGGCCGCGAACAGCTCCGCCCACGTCTCCAGGAGATCGTCGATCCTCGCACGCAGGGCCACCCCGACGGTCCCGGTGAGGCCCAGCTTGAGGACCGTCCTGGGTTTGTCCTCGATCGCCTCGATCCGCTCGGCGAGGGCGTCGAGGTCCGACTCGGTCTCGATCTCCGCGGTGATCGCGAGGAAGGACCACCGTCCGGTCCGGACGGGTGTCACCACACAGTCACCCCGGCCGCCGGTGGGGCTCCGCGTCCCGAGCTCGACGAGCAGAGCCTGACCGGACGCCCTCTCGACGTCGTCGAACGCCGTGGTCTCGGGGCTTCCCGAGAACCAGATCCTGTCGCCGGCACCGACACTGGTGACCGAGTGCCTGTCGCCGAGGGCCACGTAGTCCAGGTGTCCCGACCCGACGGCGCTCTCGAGCTCCGCGACGCGGATCGCCTCGACGGACGGCGAGTCACCGCCGTAGACCTCGTCGGTGCCACCGTGCGCGACGAGGATGCGCAGGGAGTCGGTCGGGCCCAGGTCGGCGAGCAACGCGGGGAGACGGGCGGGATCCGGGCGCTTGGAGGTCCACGGGACCCCCACCACCTCGACCCCGGGGCGTATCTCCACGGGCTCGGAGTCACAGATGACGGTGACGGCCCCGCCGTCCACGGCCGAGGAGAAGTCCCGGCACCTCAGTACCGACGACACGTCCAGCGGATCGTGGTTCCCGGGGAGGATCAGTACAGGTACCGGGAAGGCCGCGAGAACCTCCGCGGCACGGAGCACGACCGATCGGGGAACGGCGTTGTCCTCGAACGCGTCGCCCGCGACCACGACGAACTCGGCGCCGTGCTCGAGGGCGATGTCCCCCAGCGACGCCACCGCGGCGAGCCGGTCCGCCGTGTACACCGCCTGTGACTCGGTCCCGAGGAATCGCCGTGTCATCCCCAGCTGCCAGTCGGCCGAGTGGAGGAATCGGATCGTGTCGCCGTCCCGTCGCCTGTCCATGGCCGCATCGTAGGTGGGGGCTCCGACAGTGCTGCGGCGGGATTCGCCGACCGGGTGGATCACGGGCGCTGATCCCCCGGCCGATACCGGCTGAACGCGTCGAGGAAGTCCTCCAGGTCGGCCACCACCCGCAGTTGTTCGAGTGGATCCCCGGTCGCGGCCGCGGCGAGTCTCCTGGTGACCGGTGCGTCCAGGAGATCCTCCAGACCTGCCGGGGCGGTGGTGGGGACGGCGGGGAGAAGTGGATCCCGGCCCCACAGGCTCTCCTCCACGTCGAAGGCGACCGCGCCGACGTCCCCGTCCGCGGTCCCCCCCAGCACGGCGCCCACCGTCTCGGCCCTCAGTCCCCGGAGTGCGAACATCACCTCCGGGGTGGCGTCCCACCACTCCACGAGCACGTGGGCGGCGGACAGCACGTGTCGACACGGGCCCGGCTGGACCGGGCACCGGCACGAGTACCGGGTGGCGCCGTGGACCGCCGGGAGCAGGAGGAATCCGACCGTGTCGGAGAAATCCCCGGAGAGCGCGCCCAGCACTCCTCCCTCCTCGCGGCGGAGCGCCGTGCGGAGCGCGTCGGTGTCCGTGGCGTCGAGCGGGGCGAACTCGAACTCCACGGAGAACGGGTCCGGTTGACTGCCGTCGACGTCGCACCGCACGATGCGGCCGGAGTGCTCCAGGGAGAGCACCCTGCCGTTGCGCGCGTCCTTGCGGCCGAGGAACGCCTCGCCGCGGCTCACGCCGGATTCGAGGTCCGAGGACCACCGCCGACTCCACATGTGCGACCCGAACGGACCCGCCTTGGACCTGGTGGGGATCCCTCCTCTCCCGCTCACGTCTCGTCCGTCCCCTCGTCGGTCAGCGCGACGAGTGAGGCCAGATCGGCGTCTGTCAGTTCGGTGAGCACACCCGCGAGGGGGCCGAGCGTCAGATCCGCCAGCTCGCGCTTGGACTCGAGCAACTCGTCTATCCGGTCCTCCACCGTCCCGGGCGCCACGAGGTTCCGCACCTGAACCACCCGGGTCTGCCCGATCCTGTGGACGCGATCCGTCGCCTGGTTCTCCACCGCGGGATTCCACCACCGGTCCAGATGCACCACGTGATTGGCCTCGGTCAGCGTGAGCCCGGTCCCGCCCGCCCGGAGGGAGGCGAGCATCAGCGGTGGGCCGTCCGCGCTCTGGAACTCCTCGACCATCGAGGCCCGACCACCCGCGGTGACACCGCCGTGGAGGAACGGGACCCCGGTCGCCGCCCGGCGCTCCAACAGCGGGATGATCAGATCTCCGAAGGCACGGTACTGCGTGAACAACAGGACCTTCTCCCCCGCGTCGAGGATCTCGGTGAGGACCTCGTCCAGTGCCGCGAGCTTTCCGGACCGGTGTCGCCCACCCCGCAGCAGCGAGGACCCGTCGCCGAGATAGTGCGCAGGATGGTTGCACACCTGTTTGAGCGCGGTGAGACCGGACAGGATCGCACCCTTGCGGGCCGCACCCTCGGAGTCCCTGACCTGCTCCATCATGTCCTCGACGACCGCCTGGTACAGGGTCGCCTGTTCACGGGTCAGTGGTGAGTCGACCCTGATGTGTTGCTTGGCCGGCAGATCCGCGGCCACGAGCGGGTCCGACTTGAGTCGGCGCAGGACGAACGGGGCCGCCAGGGCACGCAGCCGGGTGGCCGCGGCCTCGTCTCGGTGCGATTCGATGGGGACCGCGAACCGGGCGCGGAAGGTACTGGCCGACCCGAGCAGCCCCGGGTTGGCGAAGTCGAACACCGCCCGTAGTTCGTCCAGCCTGTTCTCCACCGGGGTCCCGGTGAGCGCGATCCGGTGCCGCGCGGGGATCGATCTGATCGCCCGGGACACCGCGGTCGCCGGGTTCTTGACCGTCTGCGCCTCGTCCGCGACCAGACGCCGCCACCTCACCCCGGTGAGCAGGTCGACGTCACGAGCTGCGGTGCCGTATGAGGTCAGGACGAGGTCGGAGTCCGCCATCCTCTCGGCCGCGCCCTCACCTCGGTCCCGACCCTGTCCGTGATGGACGTGGACCCGGAGGTCCGGCGCGAACGTCGACGCCTCCCGGGCCCACGTGGCGACCAGGGTGAGCGGCGCCACCACCAGTGTCGGTCCGGACCTCCCGGCCGCGTGTTCGACCGCGGTGAGCGCGAGCACCTGCATCGTCTTGCCGAGACCCATGTCGTCGGCCAGGACCGCCCCGGTATCGGCCCGGGAGAGCGCCGAGAGCCACCTGACACCGTCCAGTTGGTACGGACGCAGGGTGGCCCGGAACCAGTCCGGGAGCACGACCGGGGACGACGACGAGGGGATCCAGTCGAGGGTGCCCGGCGACCGGACCTCGACTCCCTCCGCCTCCTCGGACATCAACGCCCCGACCAGAGCGGGTGCGGTCGTCCGCTGGCCACGCCTGGCGGCGAGGAAGCGGGCCGCCCGCCGGAGCGCACCCGGGTCCGCCCGGACCCACTGGCCGCGGAGCTTGACCAGGTCAGACGCGGCGTCGAGCAACATCCGGGCCTCGGTGGCGTCCAACGGGTTGTCGTCGACCACCAACTCCCAGTCGACGTCCGCCAGCTGTTCGAGGCCCAACCGGTGCCCCGAGTCCACCGACTCGGTCCCGGGCTCCTTGACGGCCAGCCTGACCGCTGTCCTGATCCTGGTCCAGGCCCTCGGCAGCAGGACCTCGACCCCGCGGCCCCGGAGTGCCTCCACCCCCTCGTCGACCAGGTCGACCACGAGATCGGTCGGCAGGAGCAGGTCGGGAACACCGGCCGCCTGGGTGGCCCGCGTCAGCGGCGGCCACGAACGGACGGCCCGGTCGACCACGTCGCGAACCGGTCCGTCCACGGAGGAGGTGTCGTCGAGGTCGGAGAACGGGCGGAGCGAATCGGCGCCCGTCCGGACCAACACCTGCAGCCGCCAGAGCACACCGGGATCCCGGGACCGCTCCCCCGGCGAGTCGTCAGCCGGGTCGTCGTCCACGGCGTGGCCAGGCGTCGCGGCGCGGTCCACCTCGGCGTCGTCGGAGGGTTCGACCACCCGGAACACCACCTCGACGTCCTTCGCGGCGGCCGCCCGGCCGAACTCCCGGACGGCATTGGCCAGGCCCTGACCGCCCGAGGTCACCTGACCACCGGTGACCAGTGCGTCACCGAGATCACTGTGGCGGTCTGCCGCCAGGGGTGCCAGCGCGGTGCGGGCGTGGTGGTCCGCCAGCTCGGACAGCAGCCGGACCAGCTCCTCGCGGGTGGCGACCAGCCCGTGGCTGCGCTGGAGGCTCTCGGTGGTCCACGCCCCGATCACCGGTGAGGCGACCAGATCCCAGGACGCCTCCCACGCCCCGTCCCTGCGGGTGAGACACGGGACCACGTGGCCCGCGGCCACGAGCGCCGCGACACCCGCGGACAAGGCGGAGAACGCCCGTAGTCCCGACCCGACCCACGTGTCCTCGGCCCCGAGGAGTCGACACAGGTCGATCGCGGCGCCGACGGAGATCCGGATCCCGGGCACCGTCGCCGATCTGGCCCTGCCGTCCACGACGGCACGGATGCCGATCCGGTGGGACAGCCTGTAGCCGGAGAGGAACTCCACCACCGCATCCGGGGCCCCGGCACGGCCCACGGCCGTCACCGCGGCAGCCGGCGCCACCGAGTGCGGTCGACGCAACCCCGTGTCGCACCACAACCCCACGACCCCGGACTGCCACACGGCGTGGAGACGGGGATCGGCGGACTGGGTCACGACGACATGTAAGCACGCCCGTCCGACACGGCACTCCGGTGCGGTGCCGGGCCGGGGCCCCGACGGCCCTTCCACACCCCGGTTACCCACACCCCCGGCTCCTCCACAGGCCCGGGACCGGGACCACCGTCTGACGGCCTCCGGGGGCGTGGGGCCACCCATAATCGCCCCGTGACCGACCACGTGCCCGCCGGACCCCGACCCGGGGCATCCGGGCGGGTCGTCCCCCCGGTCGGCCCCAGGGCACTCGGCCTCACGCTGGCGATCGTGGCGGCGATCTGCGGCGTCATGTGGTGGGGCGACCCGCGGGCCTCGGCCCCCGGCAGCCCCGGACAGGACCTCGTCGAGCCCCTTCTCGAGCGGGTCGACGTGGTCCCCGAGCGGGTCACGGTGCCCGGGTACGAGCGGGCGTGTTCCGGGGCGTCGGCGTGCGTGTTCGGTCCGGCCTGGAGCGACGCGACGGGAGCACCGGGTTCGGGGAACGGCTGCTCGACGCGCCACGACGTGCTGGCCCGAGACCTCCGGGGGGCCACGCCGGAAGCCGCGTCGGGGTGCTCCGTCGACGGCGGGATCCTGGTGGATCCCTACACCGGCCGGGTGGTCGATGTCGGGGCCTCCGGTCTCCGGGGGATCCACGTGGATCACGTGTTCCCCCTCTCCGCGGCATGGGACCTCGGAGCGTGGAGTTGGTCAGCCGAGCGGCGCGCCGCGTTCGCCAACGACGTCGACCGCAACCTCCTCGCGGTGACCGGGTCCGTGAACAGCAGGAAGAGCGACCTGACGCCGGAGGAGTGGATCCCCCCGGACCCCGGCAGGCACTGCTTCTACGCGGCCCGATACCTCACCGCGGCCGTCTCGTACGGCCTTCCGGTGACTCAGGGCGACCTGGAGGTACTGCAGGAGGCGGTACGCCGCTGCCCTCCCGGCCGGTGACGGTGGGAGGGCAGCGGCGTGGACCCGCCCGGGTCGGGACCAGGCCGGGTCAGTACCGGTCCGACCCGCCTCCCGAGCGGCCG
>NZ_JAALEF010000460.1:0-2840 GCF_014145245.1 Dietzia sp. B44
TCCGCCACTACTACCTGGAGGGCCAGGGCGTACGGGAGCCGCTCGACCCGGACCTGCTGGCCCAGAGCGTCCTGCGTGGGGTCCTGCGGAACCGGGCGCTCGTGATCGAACCCGCTCGGGCCCGGGCGACGTGGCGGCTGCAGCGCCTGTCGCCGGCGCTGATGGACCGGATGCTCACCAGGTACGTGCGCGCGACGAGGCGCCGGCGGGACGAGGGGCCCGCCGGCGCCTGAGGCGACTCGGTGGCCGAGTGGCCTCAGTGCTCGTCGGCGTCCGATTCGGCCTTGGTCACGTGGACGGTGCCGTGCTCGTGCTCCGGCGGGGCGTAGATCGAGTAGACCTTGAGCGGCTCGTCGCCGATGTTGGTGACGTTGTGCCACGACCCGGCGGGGACGAGGATCACCCAGTCGTCGCCGACCTCCTCGTCGAACTCCAGGCGGTCCTCGGCCGGCCCCATCTGGACGCGACCGCGGCCCTGCTCCACGCGCAGGAACTGGTCGTGGTCCTCGTGCACCTCCAGCCCGATGTCGTCCCCGGGCGCGATCGCCATGACCGTCATCTGAAGGTGCTCACCGGTCCACAGCGTGGTCCGGTAGTTGGTGTTGGCGAGGGTCGCGTCCTCGATGTTGACGACGTAGGGGTGGGGTCCGTGATCGGTGGCGGTCATGGTGTGGTCCTCTCGCTCTCGTGCACGTCGGCTCGCGCCCGGTCGTCTCCATCATGCCGGGCGCGGTCGGCTCGCGATCCGGCTCCCTTCTGCCACGGCCACCGGCCCGAGATCTCGAGCTCGAGCGACCAGCTGAGGAACGTCCTGATGAGCACGACCAGCGCGAGCAGGCCGACCGAGTTGTAACTCGGCGAGATCGCGACGGTCCGGATGATGTCCGCGGCCACCAGGAGTTCCAGGCCCAGCAGGATCGCGCGTCCGAGCCGGCGGCGGAACGCGGTGTAGACGTCGCCCTCCGGGCCGGTCCGGCGACGCGGGTCGAGGGCGAACAGGGCCGCCACCAACGCGCCCACCACGATGGCGGCCACGCCGGCCGCGTCCATCGTCTTGCCCACCAGTTCCACGGCCTCTGTGAACGTCATGAACGAACTGTAGACCCGCCCGGCGAGGCGCGAGGGGCCTCCGCGGACCCTATGGTTGACAGATCAACTAAAGTGGGGGCATGACTCAACACACCACCTCCGCCACGCCCGCCTCGTCGTCACCCTCCGTCGCCCTCGGCCTCGACACCTTCGGCGACACCACAGTCGATGACCGAGGCGCGCGCGTCCACCACGCCCAGGTGATCCGGGATGTCGTCGAGCAGGCGGTCCTGGCCGACCAGGTGGGCGTCGACGCCTTCGGGGTGGGGGAGCACCACCGGCCCGACTACGCCGTCTCCGCCCCGGATGTGGTGCTGGCCGGCATCGCGACCCGGACGCGGCGCATCACGCTCGGCTCGGCGGTCACCGTCCTGTCCAGCGACGACCCGGTCCGGGTGTTCCAGCGCTTCTCCACGATCGACGCCCTGTCGAACGGGCGCGCCGAGGTCGTGCTGGGGCGCGGGTCCTTCACCGAGTCGTTCCCGCTGTTCGGCCTCGATCTCCAGCAGTACGAGCAGCTGTTCAGCGAGAAGCTGGACCTGTTCTCCGCGCTGTTGCCCGAGACGCCGGTGACGTGGTCCGGGGAGCTGCGGCGTCCCCTGGTCGACCAGCGCGTGTACCCGGAGACCGAGGGCGGGCTCTCCGCGTGGATCGCCGTGGGCGGCAGCCCCGAATCCGTGGTGCGCGCGGCCCGCTACCGGATGCCCCTCATGCTGGCGATCATCGGCGGGCCCGCCGGCAGCTTCGCCCCCTTCGCCGACCTGTACCGCCAGGCCAACGCGCAGCTCGCGGGCACCGACGCCCCGCGGTTGCCGATCGCCGTGCACTCGCCGGGTTTCGTCGCGGAGACCGACGAGAAGGCCGCCGCCCTGGCCCTGCCCCACTGGCTGGTCAACCGCAACAAGATCGGCCGCGAGCGGGGCTGGGGGGACGCGGGGGAGGCCGACTTCCACCGCGAGGTGAGGTCCGGGGCGATGTACGTCGGCTCACCCGAGACCGTCGCGCAGAAGATCGCCGCGACCGTGCGCACACTGGGATTGGACCGCTTCGACCTCAAGTACGCCAGCGGCCCCACCCCGCACGAGCACCTCATGAACTCGATCGACCTCTACGGCCGCAAGGTCATCCCGCGCGTCCGCGAGCTGCTCGCCGGGGCGGGGTACGAACCCGGAGTGCCGCAGCAGGTGTCCCGCGGCTGACGGTCGGGTCCGGGCGGGAGTCGATCTGCGTGGGACGGGGCGGAGGCTTACGGTGGTGTCATGCTCTTCGCGTTCTCCGTCGCACCCACCACGACCGCGGACGAGTCGGCGTCCATGAGCGAGGCCGTCGCCGAGGCGGTCCGGGTGGTCCGCGCGTCCGGCCTGCCCCACGAGACCACCTCGATGTTCACCACCATCGAGGGCGAGTGGGACGAGGTGATGCCCGTCATCCGCGCCGCCACCGACGCGGTGCTGGCGGTGTCCTCGCGGGTGAGCCTGGTGCTCAAGGCCGACCTGCGGCCCGGGCACTCCGGTGAGCTGCGGGGGAAGGTGGACCGGGTGGAGCACCACTTACAACACGGACTGGCTGCGGACCCCGGGGGAGGGGAGAGGGGCGACGACGACGAGGTGGTCGCCCCGTGACCTCCCGCACTCCCTCGGATCACTCTGTGAACGACTCCGGATCCGCCGGCCCGCACGGCGCGGACGGCCCGGCCCCGCGTGGTGCGCAGACGGTCGCGTACGTGGCGGCGACCGCACTCGGCGGGATCG
>NZ_JAALEF010000461.1:0-1196 GCF_014145245.1 Dietzia sp. B44
AGCGAGGCGAGGCCCGCCGCCACCGCGACGGGGTTCCCGGACAGCGTGCCGGCCTGGTAGACGGGCCCGGCGGGGGCGAGCGCGGACATCACGTCGGCGCGTCCACCGAACGCGGCGGCGGGCAGGCCGCCGGACATGACCTTGCCGAAGGTGGTCAGGTCGCCGGCCACGCCGTCGATCCCCCACCAGCCGCGGTCGCCGGCCCGGAAGCCGGTCATGACCTCGTCCATCACCAGCAGCGCGCCGTTCTCGGAGCACAGGGTGCGCAGCTCCTCGTTGAAGCCGGGCAGCGGCGGGACCGTGCCCATGTTGCCGGCGGCGGCCTCGGTGATCACGCAGGCGATCTCGCTGCCGTGGGTGGCGAACACCAGGCGGGCCGCCTCGACGTCGTTGTACGGGAGCACGATCGTGTCGTGGGCGGTCGCACCGGTCACGCCGGGCGAATCCGGCAGGGCGAACGTCGCGAGCCCCGACCCCGCGTCGGCCAGCAGCGCGTCCACGTGACCGTGGTAGCAGCCGGAGAACTTGACCACCTTGGACCGACCGGTGAACCCGCGTGCCAGACGCACCGCGCTCATGGTGGCCTCGGTGCCGGAGTTGACCAGGCGCACCTCCTCGACCGAGGTCCGGCCGACGATCTCGCGGGCAAGGTCGACCTCGCCCTCGGTGGGGGTGCCGAAGCTCAGACCGCGGGTGGCGGTCTCCCGCACGGCGTCGACGATCGCGGGGTGGGCGTGGCCGTGGATCATCGGGCCCCAGGAGGACACCAGGTCGATATAGGTGTTGCCGTCGACGTCCGTCATGCGGGAACCCCGCGCTTCACGCATGAAACGCGGGGTTCCGCCAACGGAGTTGAAGGCGCGAACCGGGGAGTTGACCCCGCCTGGGATCAGCTCGCGGGCCTCGGCGAAGAGCTCGGCCGATCGGGTAGTGCCGGACAGGCCGGACGGGGTCGGGAAGGCATCGCTCGCAGACGTCACCCGTCCAGTGTCTCAAAGACTGCCCGCGAGTACCCCCTCGCGGTGTCAGGCCTGCGGCGGGGCGGGCTGGCCGTGCGGTGCGAACAACGCCTTGACGGCGGTGTCGACCTGCCCGGCCACGTCCTGCAGGGCCTTCTCCGCCTGCTGGTGCAGCTCCTGCGGGGTGGGCAGCGGGGCCGGTGCCGGGACCACCGGAGCGGGCACGGCGGGCGCTGC
>NZ_JAALEF010000462.1:0-3547 GCF_014145245.1 Dietzia sp. B44
CCTCGACCGGGCGTGGCGGACGGGTCGGGTCGTGGAGGTCACGCGGACGCCGGCGTGGCGTGCCGAGGTCGACCACTCGGTGGCGGGAGGCCTCGAGGGAGCAGTCCGCGGGGCGGGTGCGCGGGTGCTCGGCGTGGACCACGGCCGGCGGGTGGTGTTGACCGTCGCCGGGGAGCTCGAGGTGCTGGGGCCGATCCTGGCGACCCGGACCTCCGGTGGGGTCGAGTGGCAACCCGCAGGGGTGGCGACCACCGAGAACGCGGTGCGGTGCCGAGATATGGAATCCTGACGGTATGAGCATGCAGCCCTACCAACCGAACTCGATCGAGGTCCAGAAGCAGCAGGTGCGCAAGGATGCGCGCACCACGGCGATCGCGCTGGGCGTGACCGTGGTGGCGCTGCCGATCGCGTTGTTCGCCAGCTCGTTCTTCACCGTGGTGGCGATCCTCGCCGGGATCGTGGCGATCTACAAAGGCAACCAGGTGCGCCAGGCCATCTCGGGCAAGCCCAAGAATCGCGAACTGTACTGACGGATCCGGATCGACCGTGGGCGTCCCCGGTCAGCCGTGGCGGCGGACCACGTCGGTGAGATCCGCCCGATCGGCCCGGAAGGTGTTGGCGGGGTGCTCGGGGTCGGCGTAGCCGAAGGCGATCCCGCACACGATCAGCCGGTCCTCACCGATCCCGAGGTGCTCGCGGACCCCGTCCGAGTAGAGCGCGAGCGCGGCCTGGGCGCAGGTGGCCACGCCCAGCGAGGACGCCGCCGCGAGGAACGTCGCCACATAGCCACCGCAGTCCACCGCGCCGTAGGTGCCCAGGCCCGCGTCCGAGGTGATCACCGCGACGTGCGGGGCGCCGAAGAACCGGTAGTTCTCCAGCATCTGCGTGAGCCGTGCCTCCTTGTCCGAGCGCTCGATGCCCAGCGCGGTGTAGAGGCCGTACCCGCTGGCCCGCCGCCGTTCGCCGTACACGCCCTCGTAGCGCTCGGGTGCCGGCAGGTCCGAGCGCATCCCGTTGGCCAACACGTACTCCGTGAGGTGCTTGCCGAACTCGGTTGTCGCGTGCCCGGTCACCAGGTCGACCTGCCACGCCTGCGAGTTGCACCAGGACGCCGTGCGCTGGGCCATCTGCAGGATCCGGTCGATCGTCTCCTCGGGAACGGGGTCGGAGGTGAACCCTCGGCAGCTGTAGCGGTCGTCGAGGATCCGCTCGAGCGTGGCGGCGGCGTCGGTCATGGGCCCTCCAGGAGGTCGTGCGGGACTGTGATGTCAGTCTCGCACGGGGGGCACGCGGCCCCCGGCCGGGGCCCGTCCCGAGCCCCGGCCGGATCCTTCGTGCAACCGGGTGACCGCGGTGGGATCAGTCCGCCGGGTTCCCGGCCACGTCCACGCTCCAGGTGACGCCGAACCGGTCCGTCAGCATCCCGAAGCCGGCGCTCCACGCGGACGCCGCGAGGGGCTCGATGACCGTCGCACCCTCGGCGAGTGCGCTCCAGTACCCCTCCGCCTCACCGAGGGAGCTGACGCTGACGGAGTCGAAGAACGGCTGATCGGTCACCGTCATGCCGTTCTGGCGGGTCGTGAGACCACCGAAGGGCTCGTCGCGTCCGGGGATGTCGTACGCCATGACGCTGAAGCCGCAGTCCGCGGTGACGCGGCCGAAGACCACCTTCCCGGCGTCCGGGGCGTCCTGGGGCATCCCGACCTCGCCATAGGTCGTGATGTGCACCTCGCCGCCGAAGGCGCGCTGGTAGTGCGCGAGCGCCTCCCGTGCGGTGCCGGGCAGGTTGAGATGTGTGGTGGTGGTGACTGACATGGTGACTCCCTCGGGTGGGACCGGATCCGCGGCGATCTGCCGCTCGGCTCCATCGTGTCGGGGCTCGAGGACACGGGGTGTCCTCTTTTCCGGGAGAATGGGACCATGAGCGGAGCTCCCGAGCGGACACTGGCGTTGCTCTCCCTCCTGCAGTCCCCGAGGAGTTGGCGGGGTGAGGAGTTGGCGCAGCGCCTGGAGGTGACGACCCGCACCGTGCGTCGTGACGTGGACCGCCTCCGCGAGTTGGGGTACCGGATCCAGGCGGTGAAGGGGCCCGACGGCGGGTACCGGATGGAGTCGGGGACGGAGTTGCCGCCCCTGAGGTTCGACGACGACCAGGCGGTCGCGATCGCCATCGCCCTGCGACACTCGGCCGCCGCGGGTGTCGAGATGGGTGATGCCGCGCACCGCGCGCTGGCGACGGTACGACAGGTGATGCCCTCACGACTGCGGCACCGGATCGACGGGATCCGGTTCGACAACTCAGCCCACCCCACCGGAGTCGACTCCACCGGCGTCACCCCCGCCGTCGTGGAGGCCGTCAGCGAGGCGGTGCGGAGGAGGATGACCCTGCGCTTCGGCTACCGCGACCCCGATTCACCGTCCCGGCGGACACAACCGCACGGGGTGGTGGCGCGGAACGGACGCTGGTACCTGGTCGCGTGGGACCTGGACAGGGACGACTGGCGCACGTTCCGGCTGGATCGCATGACCCCACGACTACCCACCGGGCCCGCCTTCGAGGCCAGGGGGATCCCGACCGGCACCGCGACGGGATTCCTCGCGAGCCGGTCGAAGGGGTCCGCCCACGACGACGCGTGGCCGTGCGTCGGGGAGGTCGAGATCGACCTCCCCGTGACCGACGTGGCCCGCTGGGTGCACGACGGCGAGGTCGAGGCGCTGTCGGCGGACTCCACCCGGGTGACGCTCGGGTCGTGGTCCTGGGCCGGCGTGATCGCCGCGGTCGTGCGTTTCGACGCCGGGTTCCGCGTCCTCGGCCCCGACGAACTGCTCCGGGCGGCGCGGGAGCTCGAGACCCGGCTGGCCGCCGCGCGGACACCCCGTGACGGTGTCCCGACCGGTTAGCGACGACCGGTCTCGCTATCCTCGCCCTATGGCAGTGCGGGTGGACGCGTGGACGTGGTCGGTGCGGCTGTTCCCGTCGCGGACCAAGGCGGCGGCCGCCTGCCGCGGCGGGCACGTCAAGGTCAACGGGGAGGCGGTGCCACCGTCGAAGGCCGTCGTGCCCGGAGATCGCGTCCAGGTGACGGGCACGCTCGGTCGGATCCGCGTCCTCGAGGTGGTCCGGACGGTCAACAAACGGGTGGGCGCCCCCGTCGCCGTGACCTGCTACATCGATCACTCGCCACCGCCCCCTCCCAGGGAGGTGCTGGCCTCACAGCCGCGGCGGGAGAGGGGAGCGGGGCGGCCGACCAAGCGAGAGCGACGCGAGACCGACCGCCTCCAGGGCCGCGGGTAGGGCCGGTCAGTCGTCCGAGCGGACGATCAGCACGACCGGCGACCCGGCCAGCAGGTCACCGACGTCCACCCGGCCGGAGATCGACGAGCCGTCCGGGCGTACCACCCAGGTGCCCTCCGGGAGCAGGACCTCGGTTCCGCCGAACTCGCCGGCCCCGACCACCGCGGTCCGCCGCCTGGCGATCATGCCGACCGCCGCACGCCCGTCGACGAACCTGGTGAACGCCACCACGTCGGCGGCGGCGGGCCCCCG
>NZ_JAALEF010000463.1:0-2568 GCF_014145245.1 Dietzia sp. B44
CGCCTCGGCGGCAGCCCGTTCGGCCCGCTCGACGGCGGCGTCGCGGTCGGCGCGGAGGAGCTCGACCTCGGCCTCCAGGCGCGTGAGGGTGGAGGTCACCTGCTCGCGGTCGAAGCCCTTGCGGACCACCGCGAAGGGGTCGGCGCCCGTGGTGGGCATGTGTGTGCTCGACATGGCCCCACCCTAGCGGGGAGGCCCCGCCCGGACCCTAGTGCGACCCGGCGGCCGGCTCGACCAGTTCCAGGAGCACGCCCCCGGCGTCCTTGGGGTGCACGAAGTTGATCCGTGAACCCGCCGTGCCTCTCTTCGGTTCCGGGTACAGCACCCGCACACCGCGTCCGGTGAGGTGCTCGGTGATGGCCTCGATGTCGGTCACCCTGACCGCCATCTGCTGGATGCCCGGGCCGTTGCGATCCAGGTACTTGGCGATGGTCGACGACTCGTCGAGTGGGGCGAGCACCTGGAGGAGGGCGCTTCCGTCCGGTCGGCCGGGCGACCCCAGCATGGCCTCACGTACTCCCTGCTCCTCGTTGACCTCCTCGTGGAGGTTCTCCATCCCGAGGTTGTCCCGGTACCAGGACACGGCGGCGTCGAAGTCGGGAACCGCCACTCCGACGTGGTCGATCGCCACGACGAGTTCGGCGGGGAGCAGGGGCTGGCCGGCTGGGGTAGTGGTCATGGGGACCACGGTAGTCGGTGACGGCAGACGGTAGTTTGGCGTGTACACGTACAGCCCCTCGAATGGAAGGTCCGCAATGTCCGCCGACTCCACCCGCACCGTCATCGTCTCCGGGGCCCGCACCCCGTTCGGCCGTCTCCAGGGCGGTCTGTCCTCCCTGTCCGCCCCCGAACTGGGCGGGATCGCCATCCGCGGGGCTCTCGAGCGCGGCGGCGTGCCCGCCGAGGCCGTCGATCAGGTGATCATGGGTCAGGTGCTGTCCGCCGGGAACGGGCAGATGCCCGCGCGTCAGGCGTCGCTGGCCGCCGGTATCCCCCAGCGGGTGGACGCGCTGAGCATCAACAAGATGTGCCTGTCCGGCCTGACGGCCATCGCGCTGGCGGACCAGGCGATCCGCGCCGGATACTCCGAGGTCGTCGTGGCGGGCGGCCAGGAGTCGATGTCCCAGGCGCCCCACCTGCTGCCCAAGAGCCGTGCCGGGTACAAGTACGGCTCCATCGAGGTCCTGGACCACATGGCCTACGACGGCCTGCACGACGTGCCCACCGACCAGCCGATGGGCGCGCTCACCGAAGCGCGCAACGCCGAGTTGGAGATCACCCGCGAGCACCAGGACGAGTTCGCGGCCGTCTCCCACCAGCGCGCCGCGGCCGCGTGGGCCGAGGGTCGGTTCGCGGACGAGGTGGTCCCCGTGACGGTGAAGGGCCGCAAGGGCGACACGGTCGTGGAGACCGACGAGGGTGTTCGCGCCGAGTCGACCGCCGAGTCGATGGGCAAGCTCAGGCCCGCGTTCGCGAAGGACGGGACCATCACCGCGGGATCCTCCTCCCAGATCTCCGACGGCGCCTCCGCCGTCATCGTCACCACCGCCGCCCGTGCGGAGGCCGAGGGGTGGCCGGTGCTGGCCGAGATCGTCGGCTACGGCACCGTCGCCGGCCCGGACTCGACCCTGCAGCACCAGCCCGCCGACGCGGTCCTCGACGCCTGTCGTCGTTCGGACGTCGAGGTCGACTCCATCGACCTGTTCGAGTTCAACGAGGCCTTCGCCTCGGTCGGTCTGCACTCGACCAAGGTCCTGGGCGTGAACCCCGACAACGTCAACGTCAACGGTGGCGCCATCTCGATCGGGCACCCGATCGGGGTGTCGGGCAACCGCGTCGTCCTGACCCTCGCACTGGAGCTGGCCCGCCGCGGCGGTGGCCTCGGGGCGGCGGCCCTCTGCGGCGGCGGCGGACAGGGTGACGCCCTGTTGATCCGCGTGCCCGCGACCAGCTGACACCCGATCGGACCGGCCGTGGCAGGATCGAAGGCGTGACGAGACCAGGTAACCGACCCCCGTCCGCCTCCGAGCAGAAGCTCGCGGCGTCCCTCGCCGGCGCCGTCGATCTCTCGGGGTTGAAGAAACGGGCGGAGGCGAAGCGGGACCCCGCCACCGCCGCCCGCGGAACCGGGCCCGGCTCCGGTCCGGTGACGCTCGTCGAGGTCGACGAGGCCACGTTCGAGCAGGAGGTCCTGGTCCGCTCGACGCAGGTCCCGGTCGTCGTCGAGCTCATGTCCCGGCGGGCGCCCACGGTACTGACCACCCTGCTCTCCTCACTGGCCGAGGAGGCGGGTGGTCAGTGGGTGCACGCGGTCGTCGACGTGGACGCAGCACCGGGGATCGCGCAGGCGTTCCAGGCACGGGCGGTCCCGACGGTCGTCGCCGTCGCGGCGGGGCGGCCGCTCGCGGACTTCGAGGGGGAACAACCCGAGGACGCCCTCCGGCAGTGGATCGCGGCCGTCCTCCAGGCCACCGAGGGCAAGCTGAGCGGGACGCCCGGGGCCGAGTCGGGCGGGGAGCCGGAGGAGGTCGCGGACACCGAGCGTGACGCGGCCGAGGACGCCCTCGC
>NZ_JAALEF010000464.1:0-2291 GCF_014145245.1 Dietzia sp. B44
CCCGGGCGTCCACCGCCGCCGCGGCCGCACGGCCGTCAGTCCCGAGGAGAGTGGTGAAGGCACGGAGTGCCGGATCCAGGTGCGCGATCCGGTCCAGGGCGGCGTCGAGCGCCCCCGTCGCGGTGTCGGCGCCGGACCGCACCGCCTCTGCGGTCCGGGACGCGGGCGGGGTGGGGGTGATCACGAGCCCGATGGTACGGGGCGCGTACGACACGATCGCCTGTCCGCCCACGGCGATCAGCACGGTCGGCTGTCGTGCCCCGCAGGTAGCCTGGGGCGATAGGCGACGAGGTCGGTCGTATCACGAGGTCCGCCGACCGGCGGGTCCGTCCTTCGCACTCGAGGACCGAATGGAACGTAAGAGCAACACCGTTTTCCGCAACGTGGCGATCGCGGGCGTCATCATCCTGGCGATCGTCGGTTTCTCGTTCTTCGCGAACGACGAGCGGGGGTACACGGAGGTCGACACCTCGGTGGCCCTCGCGCAGATCGACGCCGGGAACGTCAGGGAGGCGACGATCGAGGACCGCGAGCAGCAGCTGCGGCTCACGCTCGAGTCGGCGATCACCCCTGAGGAGGGTGCGGACGAGACCGACCAGCTGCTCGCCAAGTACCCGGAGCGGGCGGCGGCCCAGATCTTCGACCGGATCGCCGCCGCGGAGCCGGAGAAGTACGACACCACCGTCACCCAGCAGGGCTTCCTCACCCAGATGCTGTCGTTCCTGCTGCCCATGCTCATCCTCTTCGGGCTCCTGTTCTACTTCATGACGCGCATGCAGGGCGGCAAGGGCGGCCTGTTCGGCGTCGGCAAGTCGCGGGCCGTCGAGTTCACCAAGGACATGCCGCAGACCACGTTCGCCGACGTCGCCGGTGAGGACGAGGCCGTGGAGGAGCTCAACGAGATCAAGGACTTCCTCCAGAACCCGGCGCGGTACGAGCGCCTGGGCGCCAAGATCCCCCGCGGCGTCCTCCTCTACGGGCCACCCGGAACGGGCAAGACCCTGCTGGCGCGGGCGGTGGCCGGCGAGGCAGGGGTGCCGTTCTTCTCGATCTCGGGCTCGGACTTCGTGGAGATGTTCGTGGGCGTGGGCGCCTCGCGTGTCCGCGACCTGTTCGAGAAGGCCAAGCAGAACGCGCCCTGCATCGTGTTCGTCGACGAGATCGACGCCGTCGGTCGGCACCGCGGCTCCGGGACGGGTGGCGGCCACGACGAACGCGAGCAGACCCTCAACCAGCTCCTCGTGGAGATGGACGGGTTCAGCGACCGTGAGACGGTCATCATGATCGCGGCGACCAACCGTCCCGACGTGCTCGATCCGGCCCTGCTGCGGCCCGGTCGGTTCGACCGCCAGGTGCCGGTGACCAACCCGGACCTGCGCGGTCGCGAGTCCATCCTCGCCGTCCACTCGGTGGGCAAGCCCCTGGCCGCCGACGTGGACATGCGGTCGCTGGCCCGGCGCACGATCGGCATGTCCGGCGCGGACCTGGCCAACGTGCTCAACGAGGGCGCGCTGCTGGCCGCCCGGATGGGCCGGGACGAGATCTCGATCGACATCCTCGAGGAGGCCACCGACCGGGTCGTGGGCGGACCACGCCGCAAGCACCGCGTGATCAGCGAGCACGAGAAGAAGGTCACCGCCTACCACGAGTCCGGTCACGCGCTCGCGGCGTGGGCGATGGAGGACCTGGAGCCGGTCCACAAGGTCACGATCCTCGCTCGCGGCCGCACCGGGGGGCACGCACTGGTCGTCCCGGAGGACGACAAGTCCCTCATGACCCGCGCGGACATGATCGCGCGGATCGTCATGGCCATGGGCGGCCGCGCAGCCGAGGAGTACGTCTTCGGCGAACCGACCTCCGGCGCCAGCTCGGACATCGAGCAGGCCACCAGGATCGCCCGCACGATGGTCGCCGAGTACGGCATGAGTTCCAGGCTCGGGGCGGTCAGGTACGGCGGCGAGGGCGGGGACCCGTTCCTCGGACGCGGCGGCGCCGGGGGCTCCGAGTACTCCCCGGAGGTGGCCAAGGCAATCGACGACGAGGTCCGCCGGATCATCGACGCCGCGCACACCGAGGCGTGGAAGGTCCTCGAGGAGAACCGGGAGATCCTCGACTCCGTGGCAGGGGAACTGCTCGAGAAGGAGACGCTCCGGCAGGAGGATCTCCAACGGCTGTTCGCGGACGTGGTCAAGCGTCCGAGGATCACCGAGTTCGACGACTTCTCCGGTCGTGTCCCGTCGACCCGGCCGCCCATCAAGACACCGGGTGAGCTGGCGAAGGAACGCGGCGAG
>NZ_JAALEF010000465.1:0-1272 GCF_014145245.1 Dietzia sp. B44
ATCCGGACGACACGCCCACGCCGCCCCCGACGCGTGGCCACCCTCCGCTGTGCGTCCGGGTGGACCCTCGGTGGCTCGCGGCGCGGGCCCCGGGGGACGTGATCGAGGTCCCCGACGCACGACGGCTCAGGCGGCGGTTCACCGTGGTGTCCGCGGGGGACGACGGCGTGCTGGCGGAGGGCGACCGCAACGCGTGGGTGCGCGACGGGACGCTGATCGACTGCGACTTCGAGCACACCCGGGTCCGCGGCATCCCCGCTGTGCCGCGCCGGATCCGCGTCCACCGCGGGGACCCGATCCTGCTCACCGTGGACATGGAACCGGTGGAGCCGCCGCGGTCCGGCGAGGAGATCCGACTGGGGTGCGCGCTCCCCGCGGTCGTGGAGGCCCTGTCGGTGGGGGACCGCGTCCTGTTCGACGACGGAGTCATCTCCGCGGAGGTCGTCGCGACCTCGATGCCGGGTCAGGAGGGTGGGCCCTGGGCCCGGCTGGAGGTGGTGCGCTGCCGCGAGGGCGGCCGATGGCTGGGGTCGGAGAAGGGCATCAACGTCCCCGGGCTGGAGGTGGACACCCCCGCACTGACCGACGAGGACCGGCAGTGCCTACGCTTCGCGTCCCGGCACGCGGACATCGTGGCGCTGTCCTTCGTGCGGACGAGGGGGGACGTCACCGACGCGGTGGAGGCGCTCCGGGCGGAGCGTGCGAAATCGGGGCGGGAGCTGGGGTTGCTGCTCAAGGTGGAGACCAGGCAGGCCTACCGCGCGCTGCCGGACCTGGTGCTGGAGGCCATGCGCCACGACCGGATCGGGGTGATGATCGCGCGCGGTGACCTCGCCGTCGAGATGGGATTCGAGTCGCTCTCGGAGATCCCGCGCAACATCACGCTGATGTGCCAGGCGGCCCGCGTTCCGGTCGTGCTGGCGACGCAGGTGCTGGAGTCGCTCGCGAAGACCGGGATGCCGTCCCGCGCGGAGATCTCCGACGCGGGCTCGGCGCAGCGGTCCGAGTGCGTGATGCTCAACAAGGGGCCCTACGTGGCGGAGGCGATCGAGACCCTCGACGCGATCCACTCGCGGATGGGCCGGATCCAGCGGAAGGCGTTGCCGTTGATGCGCCACGTCGACAGTTGGGACTGAACTCCGCCAGCCCCACCGCTACGCCGCGACCGCCGGCACCGCCACCGCGGTCGCGCGCCGCACGTGCTGTGCCAGCATGGTCGGCATGACCTCACCGCGGCGGACCGGCCAGTGGCGCTGGGTCGCGCATCCGCCG
>NZ_JAALEF010000466.1:0-1474 GCF_014145245.1 Dietzia sp. B44
TGGGCCCGCCGTGGCCCACGACCCCGTGCCCGCGCGGGGATAGGGGGCCCGCCCGGCGCCCCTCGCCACTCCCCCGCCCGGCGCGCGAGGCGCTCTGGGAGACTGTCCCCATGAGGGTCACCGCGAAATCGGACTACGCGCTGCGGGCGCTCGTCGAACTCGCGAACGCGCAGCGGGATCACGGTGGCGACGGCCCCCGCGAGAACCCGATCAGCGCCGAGGAACTGGGGCGGCTGCAGGACATCCCGCACGGGTTCCTCCAGTCCATCCTGTCGGACCTGCGGCGGGCCGGCATCGTGGCCAGTAGGCGGGGCAAAACCGGCGGCTGGACGCTCGCCCAGGACGCGGGGGCGGTCACCGTCGCGGACGTCCTGCGCGCGGTCGACGGCCCCCTCGTCAGCGTCTACGACGTACGCCCCGAGGCGGTCGACTACAACGAGCGCGCCGCTGTCCTCCAGCACGTGTGGATCGCCTCGAGGGCCTCCCTGCGGCGGGTCATGGACGCGGTGTCGCTCTCGGATCTGGCCGAGGGCCGGCTGCCCCCCGACGTCCACGCGCTCACCCTCGACGACGACGCCTGGGAGCCCCGCTGACGGACGGGGCCCGGATCCGCTGACTCACCGGTGGCTCCCACCGCGGTCAGATGTTAATGTCTACTGAACAGCTCGGTTTAATGCCTTAATGGCCGGAGGGTCTCTCCCTCCGCCCGACAGGCGGCCACCGGGAGTGACAGTGTCATCGACCGACGTCGGAGGATCCCCCCGTGCCCACCCTGATCGTCCTCGGCTTCGCCGGACTCCTGGCCCAGCTGGTCGACGGCTCGCTCGGCATGGGATACGGCGTCACCTCGACGACCATCCTCGTGGCAGCCGGGATCGCCCCCGCCGCCGCGTCCGCCGCCGTGCACTTCGCCCAGATCGGCACCACGCTCGCCTCGGGGATCTCCCACCACAAGTTCGGGAACGTGGACTGGCGCATCGTCGCGATCCTCGCCGGACCGGGTGCGGTGGGTGCCTTCATCGGCGCGACCGCGCTGACCCGGCTGTCCAGCGCGGCGGCCAAGCCCATCGTCGCCTCGCTCCTGCTCGTGCTCGGCTTCTACGTCCTCTATCGCTTCCTGCGACTCGGCGGCAGGCGACCCCAGTTCTCCGGCCAGATCTCGGCGCGCTTCCTCGTCCCACTCGGCTTCGCCGGCGGAACCCTCGACGCGTTCGGTGGCGGCGGATGGGGCCCGGTGGGAACGACCACCCTGCTCTCGTCGGGTCGGGTCGAGCCCCGGAAGGTCGTCGGCTCCATCAGCGCCTCGGAGTTCGTGGTGGCGGTGAGCGCCTCGATCGGCTTCCTCTTCGGCCTCGGCGCCGCCGGCATCAACTGGGCGTTCGCGGCCGCGCTGCTGGTCGGCGGCGTGATCGCCGCGCCGTTCGCCGCCTGGATGGTGCGCCACCTGTCGCCGCGGGTCCTGGGCACTGCCGCC
>NZ_JAALEF010000467.1:0-1065 GCF_014145245.1 Dietzia sp. B44
ACGGCCCTCACCTCGAAGCCCGTCCGGAGGGCGGCCGCCCGCCCCCACTGGGCGGAGTTGCCGGTCGCGGGCGCTCTCGCCACGGCCGACGGCACGCCGGTGGCGGTGGACGGGGTGGTCGACCTGGTCGTGGACGAGCCCGACGGTTCGCTGTCCGTCATCGACTACAAGACCGATGTGGCGGTCACCACCGGGACAGTCGACGAATACCTGCTGCAGTTGTGCGCGTACGCCGAACTGCTGGGCGCGACCACCGGCCGGACGGTCTCGCGCGTCGAGCTCGTGTTCTGCCGCGGCAACCGGGCCACCGTGATCGGACGGGACCTCAGCTGAGGTTCGTCCACACCACCCGGCCGTTCGCCGCGGCCGCGACCGCGGCGTCGCAGGGTTCGCCGGTGGTCAACGCCTGGTACAGCTCGACCAGCAGGTCGACGACCGAATCCCACACCCGGTGGAGCGGTTCCTCCCCGCCGTACGCCCAGATGGACCCGGCGTCCGGCCCGGTCCGATAGGACACCGCGTACCCGTACCCGCGGCGCTCCGCGATCGGCCACAGGCGACCGGTCCAGGTACCCCCGGACCCCGGGTCCGAACCGAGTCCGCCGAGCGCCATCGCGTGCTCGAACCTCTTCGCCTGGACCTCGAAACCCTCGGCGGCGCCGACCGGTTCGGCGAACGGCAGCAGACCCTCGACCGAATCCAGGCCGGTCCGGCGCAGATGCCACAGCAGGGTCCGGATCCCCACCGAATCATCGACACCGCAGCTGTCGAGGAGGGTCCCGGTCCGGCTGTCGGACGCGCGGGGATCATCCAGCCACGCACCGGGGACGCTCTCCACCCGCAGGAGGACCGCGATCGCGTCGCAGAGCTCCCCGACCTGCTCGTCGAGCACGACCGCGGCCTCGTCGACACGCCCGGACCGCGATCGCCGGGCGACGTGGTCGGAGGGCCCCGGGTCCCCGGTGATCACGGGCGGCGGAGCGGTCGGGCCCCGGCCCTGTTCATCGTCCATCGCTCGTCGGATCCCGTCGAGGGCGCCGTCGAACTCGGCGCCCCACCCCGCCC
>NZ_JAALEF010000468.1:0-1671 GCF_014145245.1 Dietzia sp. B44
GCTCGGCGACGAGCGCTCGGCCGAGTACGGCGCACTGCCCGACGGCGTGGACGTGGCCGCGCTCGTCGCCCGAGCCTGATCACGACAACTGCCACCACCCCGCTGTCACCTCGGCGCTGTCACCACCGCGCTGTCACCGCCCCGCTGCCACCACCCCGCTGTCACCACCGCGGGGAGAAACGACACCGCCAGTTTCGCTATTCGGCGGACAGTCGCGTGAGGGAGGTCACAGACTGGAGGGACCCCGACAAAGAGGTGCAGTATGTCAATCGATGGCGATCCGCGCGATCCGGTCTACCGGCCGGGCCCGGCCCCCCTCCGCTCCCACCTGCCGATCCTGGGCGGGACCCTCGAGTACGTCGAGAATCCGCTGGCCACGATGGCCCGCCGGTACCGCGACCACGGGCCGGTCTCCGAACTGAGCTTCCTCGGCGCCACCTGGACCGCGCTGATCGGCCCCGACGCGTGCCAGATCGCCCTGCAGAACGCCGACAAGGCGTTCGCCAACGGCCCCGGCTGGGGATACCTCGTCGGCCCGTTCTTCGACCGCGGGCTGATGCTGCTGGACTTCGCCGAGCACCACCACTACCGGCACCTCATGCAGGAGGCGTTCACCCGCCCCCGGCTCGAGGGATACGCCCGTACCCTGGCCCCGCTGGTCGAGCGCGGGATCTCGAGCTGGACCCCTGACTGGGCGTTCGAGGTCTACCCCGCCCTCAAGTCGCACACGCTCGATCTGGCCACCGAGGTGTTCATGGGCGGCGCCGAATACGCCGAACCCGGGGAGATCGAGCGGGTCAACACCGCGTTCGTGGACTGCGTGCATGCCGCCAACGGTTACATCCGCTCGACCGCTCCCCTGCCGTTCACCAAGTGGGGTCGCGCGACCCGCGGCCGGCGCCTGCTGGAGGAGTTCCTCCGGCGCCACCTGCCCGCCCGCCGTGCCAACCCCGGTGAGGACCTGTTCTCTGCCCTGTGTCAGGTGGCCGACGCCTCCGGCGGGATCGACGACGACGACATCATCAACCAGATGATCTTCCTGCTGATGGCCGCACACGACACCACGACCAGCACCGTGACCTCGATGGTCTACGAACTCGGGCGCGATCGGGAGTGGCAGGAGCGCTGCCGGCGGCAGTGTCTGGAACTGGGCCCCTCGCCGACCCTCGCCGAGCTGGAGGGTCTCACCGACCTGGACCTGGTGATGAAGGAGACGCTGCGGCTGCACCCGCCGGTGCCGGTGCTGGCGCGCCGGGCGGTCAAGGACACCGAGGTGCTCGGGGTGGCGATCCCCAAGGGACGGCTCGTCTCGGTGATGCCGCTCCTGTCGCACCACATGCCCGAGTACTGGACCGACCCGGAGATCTTCGACCCCGAGCGGTTCACCGAGGGCAGGCGCGAGGACAAGTCCCACCGCTACGCCTGGGAGCCCTTCGGCGGCGGGGTACACAAGTGCCTCGGCATGATCTTCGCCAACCTGGAGTCCAAGCTCGTCCTCAGCGCGCTGCTCCGGCACTTCGAGTGGTCGGTGCCTCTGGACTACGTCCCGCCCATGAAGAACGACTCGCTGCCGTTCCCCGGTGACGGGCTCCCGGTGTCCCTGCGGCCGCTCACGCCGGCCCGCACCGGCTGAGCCGACCCGGCGACTCGCCCGCCCGCGCGACCCGCCCG
>NZ_JAALEF010000469.1:0-3632 GCF_014145245.1 Dietzia sp. B44
GCGGCCTGGGCTCGTGGCGCGGAACGGGCTCGTGGCGCGGAACGGTGACGGGAGGCGGGACGACGCCGAGGGGCGGCTCGGAGCCGGTGTCGCCGCATCGCCCGCGCCACCGCCACGGTCGTGGACGACCGTCGCCATATCAGCCACCGAAGGCGTCGGGGTGGAGCTCGCGGGCGATCGTCTCCACCGAGGTCGCCATCCGCGAACTCTCGAAGAAGTCGGCCAGGGGGACCACCACGATGCGGTCGTCGCGGATCGCCGGCGTGGTGGCCATGATGGGCTGGTTGCGCAGGTACTCGATCTTGTCCTCGGCGCTGGTGGCCCCGTAGTCGAGCACGACGATCGCCTCCGGTCGGCGTTCGCCGAGGATCTCCCACGTGGTCTTGAGGTAGGGCCGGTCGCCCTCGATGAAGATGTTGTCGGCTCCCGCGTACTCGCCGATCAGCTGGCCGATGCCGACGCCGCCGATCGTCAGGGGCTCCGCCTCACCGCTGTCGTAGAAGAACGTCGGGGTCCCCGTCACCCCGGCCTCGTCCAGGGTGGCGCGGACCGACTCGATCCGGTCGACGATGCGGTCGGTGAGCTGCTGCGCACCCTCCTCGACGCCGAGGACCCGGCCCAGCTGGGAGAAGTCGGTCTCGAGCATGGAGACGTCCGGGAACCCGTCGCCGCAGTACTCGGAGAACAGGAAGGTGTCGATGCCCGCCGCGTCGAGCGCGTCCCGGCTCCGGCCCTCCTTCTCGTCGAACGCGCTGCGCATGCCGGCCACCACGAGGTCGGGTTCCAGATCGACGATCTGCTCCCAGCTGGGATACTCCTCGGCCAACCCGGGAATCGCCTCGAGTTCCTCGGCGACCTCCGGCAGGACGTCCTCGCGATCGGCATAGCCCCGGCCGACGATCCGATCCCCCGCACCCATCTGGATGAGGGTCTCCGTGACGTGGGCGTTCATCGTGATGATGCGCTCGGGCGGGGCGTCGAACGTGGACTCACGCTCGCAGTTGGTGATGGTCACCGGCTCGGCGAACGCCTCATTCGAGGTGGCGCTCTCCTGAGCCTCGCCGCGGGAGCAGCCCGCGACGACGACACCCGTGACGAGCAGCGCGGCGAGCGCCGTGGTGGACCTGGACTGGCGACGGAACATGATCAGACCTCGGATCGTGTCGTGTGCCCACGAACACACGAGACCCGCAGGTGGGCGACCGTCGACACCGGCCGCCGACCGTGCAGGACTCCGGATCGCAGACCGCGGCGATGGACAGAGTCGCGTACCTCCGGGCAGGTAATCGGGCTCGTCGTCACCGAGGTGACGGCACACCGTTGCGGGTCAGCGCCGGATTCTCACCGGTCTTCCCCTGCGTATCCGGAGATCAGCAAGTCGTGGTGACAGTATGCACATCCGCCGCGACGGCCGCGGGGGCACCTCCCCGGAACTGTGCGCACCGGGGAGGGGTCTACTCGTCGTACCCCAGGGAGAACGCCGCCTCGAGGTCGTGCTTGGACAGCGCGCGGAACGCGATGTGCGTCTCGGTGTCGACCACGCCCGGGACCTTGTTCAGGCGGTCGGAGACGATGTCGGCCACCTCCTCGTTGCGGCGGGCCCGCACGAGCACGATGAGGTCGATGGTGCCCGTCACCGAGTACACCTCGGAGACCCCGTCGATCTCGGCGATCGCCTCGGCGACCTCGGGGATGCGCGCCGTCTCGGCGTGGACGAAGACGATGGCGGTGATCATGGCCTGAAGGGTAGTCCAGTCGCGCGGCCCCGGTTCAGCGCATGTTCTCCGGCGTCCAGTACGCGCGCATCGAACGGATCTTGCCCTGCTCGTCGTGGGTCATGAGGTCCCACACGTTGATGGTGGCCTTGGAGTCGGCGTCGAAGTGGGTGGTGATCTCGAAGTTGAACAGCAGGTCGTCGCCACACACGCGCGCCTCGAGCACCTCGCCCTCGATCTTCAGCGCCACCACGGACGAGTAGAACTCGCGGATGGCCGCCTTGCCCTCGTGGACGGTGCCGTTGCCGACGGGGTCCTCGACCGTGGCGTTCTCGGCGTAGAGGTCCAGGACCGCCTCGAGGTCGCCGGCGACCAGCGCGGCGATGTAGGAGTCGGCGGTGGCACGGATCTGCTCGGGGGAGGCACTCACGGCGGTGGCCCTTTCGGTATGACGACGAGACACCTCGAGCCTAGAACGTGTTCTCGATCAGAGCGTTCGTACGCCGCAATCGATAAAGAATATGTGACTTGCGCCACATTGGTAGCGGGCCTACGCTCCGTTCACCAGACATCAGGACGTCCATCCGGCCCGGGAACGGGGTACGCCATGTCCACACGGAACGTCTCGGCCAGGAGCTCGGACGAGGAGTCCTTCCACACCGGCAGGGTGGTGATCATCTCCCTGGTCGCCGCGCTCGGCGGGTTCCTCTTCGGCTTCGACACCGCCGTCATCAACGGCGCGGTGGACGCCGTCCAGGAGACCTTCGGCATGAACGCCGGTCTCACCGGGTTCGTCGTCTCCTCGGCCCTGCTCGGCTGTATCGCCGGCGCGTATCTCGCGGGCCGCCTCGCCGACCGCTGGGGGCGCACCCGCGTCATGGTCCTGGCCTCGGCGCTGTTCACCGTCAGTGCGATCGGCTCCGGGCTCGCGTTCGGCCCGTGGGACCTCATCCTGTGGCGGGTGGTCGGTGGCCTGGGCGTCGGCGCGGCCTCGGTCATCGCGCCGGCGTACATCGCCGAGGTGGCCCCGCCCTCGATACGCGGCCGCCTCGGGTCACTCCAGCAGCTCGCGATCGTCTCCGGCATCTTCGTGGCCCTGCTCTCCGACGCCTGGCTGGCAGCCGTGGCCGGTGGCGCGATCGAGGAGCTGTGGCTGGGGATCCAGGCCTGGCGCTGGATGTTCCTCACCGAGCTGGTCCCCGCGATCACCTACGGCGTACTGGCGCTCATGATCCCGGAATCCCCCCGCTACCTGCTGGCCAAGGGGCTGGTCGGCGAGGCGAGGGACGTCCTGCGCACCATCCAGTCCAGCGGCGTCGACAACCGGATCAAGGAGATCCGTGCGACGGTCCGCGAGGACAGGAAGCGGTCGTGGCAGGACATGCTCACCCCGAGCGGCAGGAACCTCCTGCCGATCGTGTGGATCGGCATCGTGCTGTCCGTCTTCCAGCAGGCCGTGGGCATCAACGTGATCTTCTACTACTCCACGTCCCTCTGGCAGTCGGTCGGCTTCACCGAGGCGGACGCGCTCACCCAGACCGTCATCACCTCGGTCACGAACATCGTCGTGACGATCGTGGCCATCGCGCTGATCGACAAGATCGGGCGTCGCAGGCTGCTCATGACCGGTTCGGTCGGCATGACCGTCTCGCTCGCGGTGATGGCCCTGATGTTCAGCACCGCCACGATGGGTCCGGGGCCCGACGGCGAACTCGCTCCCCAACTCGGCGACACCCAGGGGCTCGTCGCGCTGATCGCCGCCAACGGTTTCGTCGTGTTCTTCGGGATGTCCTGGGGCCCGGCGGTGTGGGTGCTGCTCGGCGAGATGTTCAACAACCGCATCCGCACGGCGGCGCTCGGTCTGGCGGCGGCCGCCCAGTGGTTGGCGAACTTCGCAGTCTCCACCGCGTTCCCGCC
>NZ_JAALEF010000044.1:0-5209 GCF_014145245.1 Dietzia sp. B44
CCGGCCGGAGTACGTCCACGTCCCGCTCGCGGTCAACGCCGCCGGCGAGCGCCTGGCCAAGCGGGACGGGGCGGTGACCCTGGCCGACCTGGCGCTGGAGGGGACGACGACGAGGGCGGCCGTCGCCCGGATCGTGGCGTCTCTCGGTGGACCGCCCGGCGCGGACTCGATCGACGCCCTGCGAGGGGTGGTCACTCCCGGGTCGCTGCGGTCCGGCCCCTGGGTCGTCGCCTGACCGTCGAGCCCGGACGTTCGCAGAGGTGGACGTCGCGCGATCGGTGGATTCGCCGGTCGGGCGCGTCTGCGCGGATAATCGACGCCCGTGACCACTTCATCGAAGCAGAACCCTGATCCTCGCGGGCCTGGGCGGCCGGACGGGACCATTCCCGAGCCGGCGCGCAGCACCCGGGACTCCTCCGACCCGACCATGTCCGACCCGACCCCCACCAGCCCCGCCCCCGACGCCCGGGACGACCGCAGCGGCACCGACCGCGCGGTCTTCGCCACCGTCGCCAGCCCGTACTACGGCTACCTGATCGCCTTGTTCGTGGGCGTCATGCTCATCAGCAACGTCACCGGCACCAAGGGCGTCCTGCTCTTCCCCGACCTGAGCTTCGAACTCGGGTTCCTCAGCCTCGACGGTCTCGTCACCGACGGCGCCTTCCTGCTCTTCCCGCTGGCGTACGTGCTGGGCGACGTGATCAGCGAGGTGTACGGCTTCAAGGCGATGCGCCGTGTCGTCCTCTCCGGCTTCGCCGTCCTGGCGCTGGCGGCGCTGAGCTTCACGTTCACCGTCCACTTGCCGCCGGCCCCGTTCTACGAGAACCAGGACGCGTTCGAGGCCGTCGCCGGCGTGATCCCGCAGTTCTTCCTGGCCGGCCTGGCCGGCTACGTGGTGGGCGAGCTGCTCAACAGCTACGTCCTGGTGTGGATGAAGCGCCGCACCGGTGAGAAGACCCTGTGGGCCAGGCTGCTCGGCTCAACCGTGGTCGGCCAGCTCGCGGACACCATCGTCTTCTGCACCATCGCGGCACCCGCCCTGGGCATGGTCCTCGGGTCGGGCGACTACTGGAACTACGTGGTGATCGGGTTCGTCTGGAAGACCCTCGTCGAGGCGGTCCTGCTGCCGGTGACGTACGTCGTGATCGCGTGGATCAAGAAGCGCGAGCCCAGCTATCAGACCGCCCTGGCCGGATCGACCGTGGCGCGATCGCCCCTGGCAGACTCGAGGGCATGACCTCCCACGACGAGGGCGCGGGTGGCGGCGGCTCGGGCGTCGGGCGCGACGGGAGCGGCGCATCGATACGGGTGCTCGGCGCCACCGTCGACGACCAGACCCGCTGCGTCCACTACCGCGGGCCCCTCGACGTGGTGGCGATCCGCTTCCACTGCTGCCGGGAGTTCTACCCGTGCTTCCGCTGCCACGCCGATGCCGCTGACCACGCGGTCTCGGCGTGGCCGCGGGCCGAGTTCGACGCCCCGGCGATCCTGTGCGGTGTCTGCCGGACCACGCTGTCGATCACCGAGTACCTGAACGCACACGGGTGCCCGGCCTGCAGGGCGCCGTTCAACCCGGGCTGCTCATTGCATCACTCGATCTACTTCGACGGCTGACTCTCTTACCCCGGGCTCAGTACTCCCCGTAGAACGTCTCGAGGAGTAGTGCAGACACGCGGCACGCGGCGGCGATCGAGTCCAGCCGCTGCTGGGTCGTGGCGTCGCCTGGAAGCTCGCGGTGGTACTCCCCCCGCGGCAGGAGTTCGAGCACCTCGCGCAGTCGCCCCACTTGGTGGCGATCGATCCCGTACTCGCCCGCGACCGTCAGGATCTCACGCATTACCTCACGCAGTGCCTCACCCTCTCCTGGGCTCAACCGGCCCTTGATCTCCCGGATACCCAGGTGGACCTCGATCGGGGGTTCATTCCCCTCGTCGTCAAACTCGAACTCGGCGAGCAACTCCGAATGGTCCGCGATGAGGTTGTAGAGCAAATCCGCGGCCACCTCGGGTCCCGGCCACACCCCCTCGTGGTCATCGAACGGGATCTCGGCCGCGCGTCCCATCAGTCGCTCCGCCGCGTCCTGCTCGCCGCTCCCCATCCGGTCTAGGGCTTTGACCAGGAGATTCTCGGCGGCCTGCATCGCCGCCTGACTGAAGGGTCCCAGAGGAGCTGTGGGCGCCATCGGATTGGTTCCGAAAGCGGTTCGCTGAGCGTATATCGCATCGATCTCGTCCAGAGTCTCGCCAAGGTCCATGCCGACAGCTTTCCACGCATCTGCGCGACTGCGCGACTGCGCGACTGCGACCGACACTGACGCCTCACCCGAGGTGCGCGTCCGGAATGGTCCAGAGACGGCGCGCACCCCTTCCGGCGGCTGACAGGGGGGCCGCATAAGCCGAAGAGGGCGCGTACGTCATCGGCGCGGACGGGCCCCGCGGGACGTCCCCCGAGGAAGGCGCGCACGGGCCCGGCGGACGCCGACCGGGTAAGGCGCGGGCGGTGCTACGTCGAGTAGTACCGCCCCAGGAACTGGGACTTGTACGCCAGGTACTCGTCGGGCCCGGCGTCCATCGCGGCGCGCACCTCGTCGACCAGCCGCACCACGAACGCCAGGTTGTGCAGGGTGAGCAGGGTCGACCCGAGGAACTCCTTGGCCTTGAACAGGTGATGCAGGTACGCGCGGCTGTACTCCCGCGAGACCTCGGACGGCCCCTCGGGGTCGAGCGCGCTGTGGTCGTGCCGGAACTGGGCCCGGGTGACGTTGACCCGCCCGTCCAGCGTGTAGATCCCGCCGTGGCGGGCGAGCCGGGTGGGCGCGACACAGTCGAACGTGTCGGCCCCGTTCTCCACCGCCGTGAAGATGTCGTCGGGCTCGCTGATCCCCAGCAGGTGGCGCGGCCGGTCCTCGGGCAGTTCCTCGGTGCACCAGCCCACGATGGTGCCGAGGTTCTCCTTCTCCAGCGCCCCGCCGATCCCGTAGCCGCCGAACCCGCGGCGCCCCTGTTCCTCGGCGCGGTCGCTCATCTCCACGAGCCCGCGCACGGCCTGCCGCCGCAGGTCCTCGAACTGCGCGCCCTGGACCACGCCCCACAGTGACTGACCGGGCCGGTGCCCGCGCTCCACCGACAGGCGTTCGTGCTCGTCGAGACACCGCTGCGCCCAACGCCGCGTGCGCTCGACCGACCTCTCCTGGTACTCGCGGGTGTTCATGAGCGTGGTGAGCTCGTCGAAGGCGAACAGGATGTCGGCCCCCAGACCGTGCTGGATCCGCATCGACACCTCCGGGGAGAACCGGTGCGGCGACCCGTCGAGGTGCGAGGTGAAGGTGACACCGTCCTCGTCGACCTTCGCGAGCCTCCCCTGGCCCTTGTTGGTGGCGGAGTCGTCCGGGGCCCCGGCCGCGCCCGCCGACATCTCGATCACCTTCTTGAAGCCCACCCCGAGGCTCATCACCTGGAAGCCCCCGGAGTCGGTGTAGGTGGGCCCGGACCAGCGCATGAACTCCCCCAGCCCGCCGGCGGCGTCCACCACGTCGTGGCCGGGCTGCAGGTACAGGTGGTAGGCGTTGGCCAGGACGGCCTGCGCGCCGGTCGAGCGGACCTGCTCCGGGGTGAGGGTCTTGACGGTGGCCTTGGTGCCGACGGGCACGAACGCCGGGGTGGCGATGTCGCCGTGCGGGGTGTGGATGACGCCGGTGCGGCCCCCCGCGGTGCCGTCGAGGACCATCCGGGACCCCACGTCGAAGGTCGTCGCGCGTGGGGTGGGGGGCGTGTGATCCGACATGTGTCCCATCGTGGCACGACGGTCCGGGGGGCCGGCCCTGGCCCTACGATGGGGGGAATCGACGACGGCAGGAATCGACGACGACGAGGTGAGCGATGCCCGGTACGAGCGGCCGACGGCTCTCCCGGCACGAGCGCCGCGACCAACTGGTGGTCCTGGGAGTGAGACTCCTGGAGACGGTGCCGTTCCACGCGCTGTCGATGGATGACGTGGCCGAGCGGGCGGGGGTCTCGCGCAGCCTGCTGTTCCACTACTTCCCCACCAAGCTGGCCTACCTCACGGCGGTGGTCAACGCGGCCGCCGACCACGTCCTGTCGCTCACCGAGGTGCCGGAGGGGGCCAGCGCGGAGGACCGCACCCGGGCGATCATCACCGCACTGGTGCGCTACATCCAGCGGCGGCGCGACAACTACGTGGCGGTCCTGCGGTCGGGCAGGTCCGTGGACCCGGTCCTCGAGCAGGTCGTGGACGGGATGCACCGCACCATCAGCCTGCGCATCCTCCACAGCATCGGGGTGGTCCGGCCCGGCCCGATGGCCCTGGTGCTCACCCGCGCCTGGTTGGCCGGTGTCGAGGAGTTGGCGCTGCTGGGCGAGGAGTCCGGGCTGCCCCAGGAGACCGTGATCGACTCCGCGATCACCACGCTCCGGGCGGTCGCCGCCCTGCCGGACTTCGTCGCCGACGTCTTCCCGGGTGACGACGCGGAATGAGATCAGGCCCGAGATGAGGCCCGAAACGGGGAGAGCCCCGGAACTCCGATGAGTTCCGGGGCTCTCCCCGTGGCGGTGGCGGTGGGATTTGAACCCACGGTTGGGGGTTACCCAACACAGCATTTCGAGTGCTGCACCTTCGGCCGCTCGGACACGCCACCGCCGATCAGGCTACTTCACGAGCGGCCGCAGGCGGAAATCGCCTGCTCGCCGGGGCGAATCAGGCCTTGTCGTTGCCGGTGAGCTTGCTCGCGGCCTCGTTGGCCTTGTCCTTGAGCTTCTCGGCGCCCTGCTTGATGCCGGCCTTGCCCTGGTCCGCCTGGCCCTCGGCCTGGAGGTCACGGTCGCCGGTCGCGGCGCCGGCCGACTCCTTGGCGCGGCCGCCGAGCTCCTCGGCCTTGTTCGAGAACTTGTCTCCCACACCCATGTGGTGCTCCTCTCGATCGCGGCGCCGCTGCCCGGCGCCTCTCCCGATCCACCGTACGGAGATGTGCGCCGGGCCTCCACCGGACCATGGTCACGATCCCGTCACCGCCGTACGGGCGCGCCGCTACCGCCGAGCGCGGAAGAACTGTTCCAGCAGCGCGGCGCACTCGGTCTCGAGCACCCCGCCGCGGACCTCGGGGCGGTGGACGAGCCGGCGGTCGCGGACCACGTCCCAGAGCGATCCGCAGGCCCCGGTGCGGGGCTCCCACGCGCCGAAGACGACGCGGCCC
>NZ_JAALEF010000470.1:0-1567 GCF_014145245.1 Dietzia sp. B44
CTCGGCGCCGCGACCGACCACGGTCCCCCCGATGAGGACCGCCCCGGCGCCGACCCCCGCGCCGTCGTGGACGAGCGCCTCGCCGTGGTGGCTCTCGAGTGCGGGCGACGGCGCGATGCCGCGCACCAGGTCGGAGGACCCGCGGACGAAGTCCTCGGGCGTGCCCATGTCCCGCCAGTACGCCGAGTCGACGAAGCCGTAGACCCGCCTGCCCTCGGCGAGCAGCTGCGGGAAGGTCTCGCGCTCCACCGAGACGGGGGCGCCCTCGGGGATCTGAGCGATCAGTTCACGCCGGAAGACGTAGCAACCGGCGTTGATCTGATCGGTCGGCGGGTCCTGCGTCTTCTCGAGGAACTCCAGGACCCGGCCGTCCTCATCGGTCGGCACACAGCCGAACGCACGGGGATCGGAGACCCGCACCAGGTGCATGGTCAGATCCGCGCTCTTGGCGTGGTGGAGATCGAGGATCCGGGTGAGATCGGTCCCGCCCAGCACGTCGCCGTTGAACACCATGATCGTCGAGGCGGTGAGCTCGTCCAGGACGTTGCGGATGCCGCCGCCCGTGCCCAGCGGCTCGGTCTCCACCACGTACGTCAGCTCCAGATCGAGGTCGGACCCGTCCCCGAAGTGCTCCTCGAACACCTCCGCCTTGAACGACGTGCCCAGCACCACGCGCCGGATGCCCGCCGCCCGGATCCGCGAGAGCAGATGGGTGAGGAAGGGCAGACCGGCCGTGGGCAACATGGGCTTGGGCGCCGAGATGGTCAGCGGCCGCAGGCGGGTCCCCTTGCCGCCCACCAGGACCACCGCCTCGGTGTCGGCGATCAGATCGCGCGGCTCGGCGCTGGAGGGGGTCGTCGAGGTCACAGTCCTACTCCCGATGTCGTGGGGCCCCGGCCGCGCGCTCGCGCGGCCCACACGGGCCGGTGGATGGTCTCGTCCGGCGCGTCAGCGAAGATCGCGCCGGGCGGACCGGATCGCGAGGCGGCACCGTAGTTCCAGACCCGCCCTCAGCGCCCAGCGTATCGGTGCCTGCCACGCGGCCGGATGCCTGTCCGCCTGGAACAGGTAGGCGCTGTTGTGGTGTGCCCGGAGGGTGAACTCCGGCACGGTCCTGGCCGCGTGTCCCTGGTCGTGGTGGATCACCGACGACGGCACGTAGACGCTCTGCCACCCGGCCCGGCCGAGCCGGTCCCCCAGGTCCACGTCCTCCAGGTACATGAAGTACCTCTCGTCGAACCCGCCGAGCGCGTCGAACGCCTCACGTCGCAGCAGCAGGCACGACCCGGACAACCACCCCGCGGTCCGTTCGGACTCCATGTCGGAGTCGTCGAGGTAGTTGGCGGTCCACGGGTTACCCGGCCACACCGGACCCAGCAGGGCGTGGCCGATACCGGCGCCGAGCCGCGGCACGGCGCGGGCCGAGGGGTACACCGAACCGTCGGTCTCCGCGATCCTCGGGCCGAACGCCGCCGCCCGGGGCCACCGGTGGGCGGCGGCGAGCAGCGCGTCCACGGAACCCGGCTCGAACCACACGTCCGGGTTGACGACCAGCACGAACTCCTGG
>NZ_JAALEF010000471.1:0-2204 GCF_014145245.1 Dietzia sp. B44
GGGGCCCGTCAGCACCGGCCTCCGGCCGGAGGGCCGATCCGCCTCCGGCGCGGCCGATCGGCGACCGTCCACCGGGACGCTCCCCGTCCGGGTGGCGTGGGGCAGCATCAGGCCCCCGTCGTAGGGCGCGCCGCTCTGCGGGGACCGCCGTGAACTCATGTCCAAAATGTAGGCGCTCGGGGGCGTGGGGTCACGCAGAATCGTTGCCATGGACACGAACTGCTCTAGAACTCGTTCTACTTATTAAGAGTTTGACCTGATCAGGGTGCCGTCTGGACATGAGAACAAGTTCAGGTCACAATGTGAGGACAGCCACATTTCGTCCGCCCTCGCGAAGGATTCTGCCATGACCGAAGCTGCTGACCATTCGACCGATCCGCTCGCCGGAACCAACCCGGAGATGAACGAGGCCGCGGTGTTCGAGGCCGTCGCCGACAAGATCCCGGACAACGCACTGCTGACCATGGACGGCGTCGACTACACCTACCGTCAGGTCGACGATCTCGCCAACCAGATGGGGCACCTGCTCCGCGCCCACGGTGCGGAGCCGCTCAGCCACGTCGCGCTCTACATGAAGAACAGCACCGCGCACATGGCGGCCATCATCGGGTGCATGAAGACCCGGGTGGCCGGGATCAACGTGAACTACCGGTACACCGCGCCCGAGTTGGTCTACCTGTTCAACGACTCCAAGTCGATCGCCGTGTTGGTCGACGCCGAGTTCGCCGAGACCATGGCCGCAGCGGTCCCGAAGCTCGAGACCGTGCGTACCGTGATCGTGTTCGGCGGCGTCCCGGAGGTCCTGGCCTCGGCGTGTGCCGAGAAGGGCCTGACGGTGGTCGACGGGGACACCGAGTGGCCGGCACAGTCGGCGGAGCGGGACTTCGAGCCCGTCCGCGGCGACGACCACTGGATCGTCTACACCGGCGGGACCACCGGCTTCCCCAAGGGCGTGCAGTGGCACATGTCGGACTACTTCTACGCGTGCCTGTCCGGGGGCAACCCCTACGGTGACAAGCGGCACAGCCCCGCCGAGGTCGCCGACAACGTCTCGCCCGACGGCGGGATGAAGGTGGTCATCTCGGCCCCGCTCATGCACGGTGCGGGCCTGTTCACGCTGCTGACCTTCGTGAACCTCGGCGGCCACCTCATCATGTTCCGCGAGTTCGACGCGGCGGAGATCATCCGGGCGACCGCCGAGCACAAGGCGCACATCCTCATGTTCGTCGGCGACGGCATGGCGGTGCCGCTGACGGACGAGCTGGTCAAGGGCACCGAGACCATGGACTTCAGCACCCTGTTCATGATGGCCTCCGGCGGCGGCATCTGGTCCAAGTCCAGCCGCGAGCGCGTCCTCGAGGTGCTGCCCAACATCATCATCCGCGACAACTTCGGCGCCTCGGAGGCCGGCAACGACGGCGAGCTCGGGATGAGCGAGTCCGGCGAGATGACCATCCCGGCCAGCCCGAAGCTCGGCCTGGTCGACGAGGACTTCCGTCCCATCGAGCCGGGCTCGGACGAGATCGGCTACATCGTCCGCCGCGGTCACCTGCCGATCGGTTACTGGAACGACCCGGAGAAGACCGCCAAGACGTTCCCCGTGGTCGACGGTCGACGCGTCTCGGTCCTGGGCGACATGGGACAGCTCCGCGAGGACGGCACCATCGTGTTCCTCGGCCGCGGTTCGGGGTGCATCAACACCGGCGGCGAGAAGGTCTTCCCGGAGGAGGTCGAGCAGGCGCTCAAGGCGCACCCGGCCGTGCACGACGCGCTCGTCGCCGGGGCGCCGGACCCGCGCTACGGCCAGAAGGTCGCCGCCGTGGTCTCGTTCCGCGAGGGGCAGTCGGTGGAGCAGGACGAGCTGTCCGAGTTCCTGCGTCAGTCACTGGCCAACTACAAGGTCCCCAAGGTGATCGTCGACGTGCCCGAGATCCGCCGCTCGCCCGCGGGCAAGGCCGACTACAAGTGGGCCAAGGACCAGCTGCCCGCGAGCTGACGGCACGGCGCTAGTCCGTCGCGAGGATGCGCTCGACCGCGCCCAGCGGGACCCCCACCCAGCTGGGCCGGTTGCGCGACTCGTACACCACCTCGTAGAGGGCCTTGTCCAGCGTGTACGCCCGGAGGAGCGCACCGGTGTCGCGGGGGTCCGAGTCGCTCACCTCGGCGTACCCGGCGCAGAAGGCGTCGACGTTGCGGTCCCGCCA
>NZ_JAALEF010000472.1:0-987 GCF_014145245.1 Dietzia sp. B44
CCGGGCGCCCGCCGCGGCCCGCGGGATCACGCCGCGCCGGGGGGCGAACAGCTGCGCCGCGGTGAAGATGACGGCCTGCGCGAGGACCACCACCGGGCCCGGGGGGAGGTCGGCGTAGTAGCCGGCGTACAGGCCGGTGACGCCACCGACCAGGGCGACGACGACGGCGACGATCATCGTCCCCCGCATGGTGTCGGCCACCAACTGGGCGGTCGCGCCGGGGATGATGAGCGTGGCCACCACCAGGATCACGCCCACCGACTGGACCCCCGCCACGGTGGCGGTGGCGAGGGTGGCGAGCAGGAGCCCGGTCAGCGCCCGCGTCCTGAGCCCCAGGGTGTGGGCGTGCAGCCGGTCGAAGGCCAGCATGATGAGATCGCGGCGGAAGGCCAGCAGCACGATCACCGTGAACGCCGAGACCGCCAACACCTGGACGAGGTCGGAATCGCGCACCCCGAGGACGCTGCCGAACAGGATCGAGTGCAGGTCCTGCCCGCTGGGGAACCGGGCGATGAGGACCAGTCCGAACGAGAACAGGGCGGTGAAGACGATGCCCATGGCCGCGTCCTCCCGCACCGTCCCCCCCTCTCGGACCGCGCCGATGAGCGCCACCGCGACCAGCGCGGCGATGAGTGCGCCGACCGCGAACGGGATGCCGATCAGGGCGGCGATCACCACACCGGGCAGGACGGCGTGGGAGACCGCGTCACCCATGAGAGACCAGCCCATGTGGACCAGCCAGCAGCTCAGCAACGCGCCGGCCACACCGGAGGCGGCCACCACGAGCAGGGCGCGCCGCATGAACTCGTAACTCATCGGCTCGACGAGCAGATCGATCATCACAGTGCTCCCTCGGCGGTCGGCGTCCGGTCGTCGACGGCGGGCAGCCGCGCCCCGAGCAACGTGGACAGGATCTGGGGGGTGGTGGTCTCGGCCACGGGGCCGTGCGCCACCAGCCGACCGTTGAGCAGGGCGACCGAGTCCGCG
>NZ_JAALEF010000472.1:1037-4103 GCF_014145245.1 Dietzia sp. B44
GGTGGGTGGAGACCAGTGCGGTCCGCCCCGAGGCGGTGAGCTCGCGCAGCACGTCGATGTAGACCTCCTCGCTGCCGGCGTCCATGCCGCTGAACGGTTCGTCGAGGAGCAGCAGCTCGGCCTCCTGGGCCAGGCAGCGGGCCAGCAGGACCCGTCGCCGTTGACCGCCCGAGAGCTCGCCGATGCGCCGCCCCGCGATCGGCGACAACCCGACCCGGTCCAGGGCCTCGTCGACCGCCAGTCGGTCGGCGGCGGACGGGCGGCGCCACGGACCGGTGAAGCGGCGGCGGCCCTGCATGACCACCTCACCGGCGGTGACCGGGAACCGCTCGTCGAGTCCGTCCGACTGGGGCACCGCCGCCACCCGTCCGGTGCGCAGCGCGCGCCGGACCGGGGAACCGAGGAGGCGCACCGATCCACCGGTGGGGGTGACAAGGCCGAGCAGCGACTGGAGCAGGGTGGACTTCCCGGACCCGTTGGGGCCGAGCAGCACGGTGATCTCCCCGGTCGGCACCGAGAGCGACACCGAGTCGAGCGCGCGGATCTGGCCGCGGTCGACGGTGAGGTCGGTGACGACGACGGCGGGCGGGCCCGTGTGCACGGAGAAGGGCAGTGGGCGGTCGGTCATGACGTCAGCTCCCGGGTGATCGTCTCGAGGTCGTGGTCGAGCAGGTCGAGGTAGGTGGGCACCGGGCCGCTGGGCGCGGAGAGGGAGTCGACGTACAGCAGGCCGGCGACCCTGCTGCCCGTTTCGGCCGCGACCTGCTCCATCGCCGCGCCGGAGACCGTCGACTCGCAGAAGACGGCGGGGATCTCACGATCACGCACCTCGTCGATCAGGGCGGTGACCTGACGCGGCAGCCCCTGGGACTCGCTGTTGACCGGCCACAGGTAGAGCTCCTCCAGGCCGAGGTCCCGGGCCAGGTAGGAGAACGCGCCCTCGCACGTGACCAGGACACGGCGGTCCTGCGGCACCGCCGCCACGGCCGCGCGGGCGCGGGACGCCAGCTCGTCGAGTTCGGCCACGTAGTCCTCGGCGCGAGCGAGGTACCCCTCGGCTCCCTCCGGGTCGACCTCGGTCAGGGCGCGGGCGATCGTCCGGATGTATCTCGCGCCCTCGTCGGGCGACATCCACGCGTGGGGGTTGGGCCGCCCGGTGTAGTTGCCGGAGCGCACCGGCAGCGGGTCGACCCCCTCGGAGGTGACCACGTGGCGTGCGTCGGTCCCGTCGATGAAGCGCAGCAGCCAGTCGTCCATGCCGAGACCGTTGCTCACCACCAGGTCCGCGCCCTCGACCCGCTTGAGGTCGTCGACGGACGGCTCGTACTGGTGGATGTCGGCGCCCGGGGTCGTCACCGACTCCACCCGGACCCGGTCCCCACCGACGCGGCGGGCCATGTCCGCGAGGATCGTGAAGGTCGTGGCCACCACGACCCTGTCGTCGGCCTCCCGGGCGGCGAACCGGGGCCGGTCGTCCACGTCGACCGCCCCCCAGGTGCCGGTGGTGCAGGCGGCCGCCACGATCGCGGTCACGAGTGCGACGACGACCGCGGCCGCGGGGGACCAGGGTCGCCGGCGACCGGCCCGGGGATTGCGGCCCCCGGCCAGATGAGATTTCGGCATACCGAAATATTAAGTCAAAGTGGCGGAATATCCATACCGCCTGGATAGCCCTGCTGCCTCCAGGCCTCGTAGACCACCACGGCGGCGGCGTTGGACAGGTTCATGGAGCGGCGACCCGCCAGCATGGGGATGCGCACCGTCGCGGTCACGCGCTCGTCGGCCAGCACGTCCGGGGCCAGACCGGTGGGCTCGGGCCCGAACAGCAGGACGTCACCGGGGGAGAACCGGATCTCCGGCAGCGAGCGGTCGGCCCGCACGGTGAACGCCCACACCCGCGCCGGGAGTAGTCGCGCGTACGCGGCCTCGAGATCCTCGTGGACCTCCACGTGCGCCAGGTCGTGGTAGTCGAGCCCCGCCCGCCGCAGCTGCGGTTCGGACAGGTCGAAGCCCAGTGGCCCGGCCAGATGGAGTTCACACCCCGCCCCCGCCGCCAGCCGGATCGCGTTGCCGGTGTTGGGGGGGATGCGGGGTCGGTCGAACAACACACGCACGCCGGCTCCGGTCATGGCGGCCATTCTCGCAGTGCGCTGGCGACGTGGCCGCTCCGGAGTGGGATACTGGCGCCCGTGACCGCTATCAAGCTGGACGGAAAGCTCACCCGCGACGAGATCGTCGCCGACCTCACCGACCGGGTCGCCGCGTTGCGCGACAAGGGCATCACCCCGGGGCTGGGAACGGTCCTGGTGGGCGACGACCCGGGCAGCCACTCCTACGTCAAGATGAAGCACCGCGACTGTGAGCAGGTCGGCATCGCCTCCATCCGGCGTGACCTGCCCGCCGAGACCGGTCAGGCCGAGCTCGAGGCCGTGATCGACGAGCTCAACGCCGATCCCGCGTGCACCGGGTACATCGTTCAGCTGCCGCTGCCGAAGCACCTCGACGAGAACGCGATCCTCGAGCGCATCGACCCGGCCAAGGACGCGGACGGACTGCATCCCGTCAACCTCGGCAAGCTGGTCCTCAACGCGACGGCCCCTCTGCCGTGCACCCCCAACGGCGCCATCCACCTCCTGCGGCGTTTCGGTGTCGAACTCGACGGGGCACACGTGGTGGTGATCGGCCGCGGGGTGACCGTGGGGCGCCCGATCGGGCTGATGCTCACCCGCCGCAGCGAGAACTCGACCGTCACCCTGTGCCACACCGGAACCCGGGACCTGGCCGCCGAGACGCGGCGGGCCGACGTGATCGTGGCCGCGGCCGGGGTGGCCCACATGCTCACGCCGGACATGGTCAAGCAGGGCGCGGCGATCCTCGACGTGGGGGTGTCCCGGCTCGACGGGAAGCTGGCCGGCGACGTCCACCCGGACGTGTGGGACGTCGCCGGTGCGGTCTCCCCGAACCCGGGTGGCGTCGGTCCGCTCACGCGGGCGTTCCTGCTGGCCAACGTGGTCGAGCGCTGCGAGCGGCTCGCCGCGGGGACGTCCTAGGCCCGCATGACCCACC
>NZ_JAALEF010000473.1:0-1579 GCF_014145245.1 Dietzia sp. B44
TGCATGGCGCCGACGAGCACACGCGTCCGGGCGGGGTCGTCGGACGGGACGGGCAGCAGCGCGGGGCCACGGTCGGCCAGGAGCTGCTCGAACGTGGGGAACAGGGCGGTGACGGCCACGCCGCCGGGGACGGGCAGGGTGCGCAGGTCGCGGGTAGCGGGCATGGACCGGACCGGCGCCGTCAGTAGTAGTAGGGGAAGTCGTCCCAGTTCGGGTCGCGCTTCTCCAGGAACGCGTCGCGCCCCTCCACCGCCTCGTCGGTCATGTACGCCAGTCGTGTGGCCTCGCCGGCGAACACCTGCTGACCCATCAGGCCGTCGTCGGTGAGGTTGAACGCGAACTTGAGCATCCGCTGCGCGGTGGGCGACTTGCCGTTGATCTGTCGCGCCCACTCGATCGCGGTGTTCTCGAGCTCGGCGTGGTCGACGACCCGGTTGACCGCGCCCATCTGGAACATCTCCTCGGCCGTGTACGCCTGACCCAGGAAGAAGATCTCGCGCGCGAACTTCTGGCCCACCTGCTTGGCCAGGTACGCGCTGCCGTAGCCGGCGTCGAAGGACCCCACGTCGGCGTCGGTCTGCTTGAACCGGGCGTGCTCGCGGGAGGCCAGGGTCAGGTCGCTCACCACGTGAAGCGAGTGCCCGCCGCCGGCCGCCCAGCCGTTGACCAGGCAGATCACCACCTTGGGCATGGTGCGGATGAGCCGCTGCACCTCCAGGATGTGCAGCCGGCCGCCCTCGGCCTTGACCCGGGCCTCGTCGACCTTGTCGGCGGTCGCGCCGGCCACGTCCGAGTCGTGTTCCGTGGAGTACTGGTAGCCGGACCGGCCGCGGATCCGCTGGTCGCCGCCGGAACAGAACGCCCAGCCGCCGTCCTTGGCGCTCGGCCCGTTGCCCGTGAACAGCACGGTGCCCACGTCGGGGGAGCGGCGGGCGTGGTCGAACACCCGGTACAGCTCGTCCACGGTGTGCGGCCGGAAGGCGTTACGCACCTCGGGGCGGTCGAAGGCGATCCGCACGATCCCGTCGGCCCGGCCCTCGCCCACGTGGCGGTGGTAGGTCAGGTCCGCGAGGTCCTCCCCGTTCCGGAAGCCCTCGACCTCCCGCCACTGCGTCGGATCGAACGGGTTCCCGGTCTCGCCCTGCGCTGCGCTGCTCTCGGTCATGGGTTCGACGTTAGCGTGGAGCCATGACATCCGTACCGGGCCCCGAGTCGATCGACGATCTGCTCGCCCGCGTCCACGTGGTGGCCCTGCCGATGCGGGTCCGGTTCCGCGGCCTCACCGAGCGGGAGGTGGCGCTGGTCGAGGGGCCGGCGGGGTGGGGTGAGTTCGGCGCCTTCCCCGAGTACGACGACCCCGAGGCCGCCCACTGGCTTCGCTCCGCCCTGGAGATGGCGTGGCAGGGTCCGCCGCCGGCCCTGCGGTCGCGTGTCGCCGTCAACGCCACGGTCCCGGCGGTCTCCGCGGGCGAGGTGGCCGGGATCCTCGACCGCTTCCCCGGGTGCACCACGGTCAAGATCAAGGTCGCGGAATCCGGGCAGCAGCTCGTCGACGACGTCGCCCGGGTCGCCGCGGTCC
>NZ_JAALEF010000474.1:0-1556 GCF_014145245.1 Dietzia sp. B44
CGCGCCGTGGCCGCCGGGCACGAGGTGGTGGGGGTGCACCTGGCCCTCAGCGCGGACCCGGCGACCCTGCGGACGGGCTCCCGTGGCTGCTGTTCGCGCGAGGACGCCGGTGACGCCCGCCGGGTGGCCGATCTGTTGGGCATCCCGTTCTACGTCTGGGACTTCGCCGAACGGTTCAGGGCGGAGGTGATCGACGACTTCGTCGAGTCCTACTCCCGCGGTGAGACCCCCAATCCGTGTCTGCGCTGCAACGAGCGGATCAAGTTCGAGGCCCTCCTCGACCGGGGGATGGCACTCGGGTTCGACGCGGTGGCCACCGGTCACTACGCCCGGCTGTCCTTCGAGGAGACCGGCGCCGGGCACCGACGTCCAGTCCTCCGCCGGGCGGTCGATCCCGACAAGGACCAGTCCTATGTCCTCGGCGTGCTCACCCCGCAGCAGCTCGCGCACTCGATGTTCCCGCTGGGGGACTCCCACAAGTCCGAGGTCCGTGCCGAGGCCGAGGCGTCCGGCCTGCCCGTCGCGACCAAACCGGACAGCCACGACATCTGCTTCATCCCCTCCGGGGACACCCGTGCGTTCCTCGGCGCGCGGATCGGTCTGCGTCCCGGGGCGGTGGTCGACGCCGACACCGGTGACGAACTCGGTCGGCACGAGGGCGTGTACGGGTTCACGGTCGGCCAGCGCAAGGGACTGGGCCTGCCGGGTCCGGCGGCCGACGGTCGCCCCAGGTACGTCACGTCCATCGACGCCGGCACCGGCACCGTGACCGTCGGGGGATCGGATCACCTGCTGTCGCGGGGGATGACCGCGACCTCGCCCTACTGGCTGGTGGACGACGCCCTCCGCGAGACCGAGTGTCTGGTGCAGATCCGCGCCCACGGTGAGGCGACACCAGGGCACGTGAGACGGGTGGGGGACGGGCCGGACGCCCGGTTGGAGATCTCCCTCGACGAGCCCGTGCGCGGCGTCGCACCCGGCCAGGCGGCCGTGCTCTACCGGCCCGAGCCCGGAGGCGACCGCGTCCTGGGAAGTGGCACGATCACCGCGTCCGTCCCGGTCGCGGGCACCCCGTGACCGCCGTCGAACCGGGTCACACCGGCCCCGGACCGATGCGGGGTGTCGACCCTCGGGAGGCCGCGCGGATCGTGCTGGGTGAATGCCACGGGATGCCGTTCCTGCCCGAACTGTCGGACCGGGGCCTCGGAGCGGATCAGGTGGGCAGGACCCTCGCCATGCTCGCGGACCTCCCGGTCGACGTCTCCACCCGGGGCTGGCGTCTCGCGGGCTCGCCGGGCCGCCACGCCCGTACTGCCGCCGACCTCCTCGACCGTGATCTCGATGCCCTGGAGGAGGCGGACGAGTCGGTCCGGGATCCCGAGGTCGACCGGGCCGCGACGGACCGGCGTCTCGTGGTGCGGGCTCTGGGCCCCTGGTCACTCGCCGCGCAGCTCGAGTTGCCCGCCGGGTTGCCGGTCCTGACCGATCGCGGGGCCCGCAGGGATGTCGCGGAGGCTCTGGCCGAGGGCGTGGCCGCCCGCGTCACCCGGCTGGCG
>NZ_JAALEF010000475.1:0-1710 GCF_014145245.1 Dietzia sp. B44
GCACCGATCGCAGCGCGACCCGTCGGCTACCAACCGCGCACTCCGGGCCTGTTCCGCTCCCCCGTCGCCAGGTCGCGCGGTCCGGAAGGCCCGCAGCCGGCCATCGCCGCCCGACCGGTCGGGTTCGAGTCCCGTGTCCCGGGTGCGTCCGGCCCCGGGTACTCACCGGGACCGGCGGCCGAGGAGACGACCTCGCCCATCGCCGCCCGACCGGTGGGATACATCCCTCGGCCCGTGACGCTGCAGCCCGTCCTCCCGACCTCCGTCGCGAGGACGACGTCGTCGTCCCTCTTGCTGTCCGGCGGCGAGCGGTCCGAGACCATCACGTCCTCGACCGGTGTCGTCAGCGGCGAGGTGCATCCCGGGATCACCCACTCGGACGCCCAGTTCGACGCCCGGATGGCGCTCGAACTCGGAGCCGTCGAGCTCACCATGGGTCGGCTCGACGCCACTCGCCTCGCGGAGTTCCGCATGCTCGCCGAGTCGGCCAACCAGTACATCCACGGCGATCGCTTCCTCGACCCGGCGCGCTTCACCGCTGCCAACGCCCAGTTCCACGAGTACCTCTTCCGGTGCACGGGCAACGAGGCACTCCTGCAGGCGTACCGGATCCTGGAGGTCACCCGGGTGATGAACAGCGTCCTCCCGGACGCCCGCTGGGTGTCGGAGGACATCGTGCCGGAGCACCTCGAGATCGTGACCGCGTTCGAGAACGGTGATCGCGACGCGGCGCGCTACCTGATCCGGCGCCACACCGAACACGCCAAGGCGACCATGCGGGCCGCGCTCGCCGACACGTCCGTCGGGGCGGCGTCATGAGCGCCCCGGTCGGTGACCACGACGCCGTCCCACCCGTCCTCTCCCCCGGACGTTTCGACGGGCTGTCCGTCCTGGTCACCGGAGCGGTTCAGGGAATCGGTCGTGCGGTCGCCGACCGGGTCGCCCGGGAAGGCGCGCTCGTCACCGCCGTCGACCGTGCGGAGGCGATCACCGAGGTCGCCGAGGAACTGACCGCCGTGTCGCCGGACGGCCACAGGGTGACCCCCGTGGTCGCCGACCTCGAGACATTCCAGGGCGCACAATTCGCGGCCGACGCCGCACTCTCCACCCACGGCCGGATCGACGTACTGATCAACAACGTCGGTGGCACGATCTGGGCCCGGCCCTACCACGAGTACTCGCCGGAGCAGATCGAGAAGGAAGTGCGCCGTTCACTCTTCCCCACGTTGTGGATGTGCCGGGCCGTCCTCCCGTCGATGGTGTCCGTCGCGACCGGCACCATCGTCAACGTGTCCTCGGTGGCCACGCGCGGCGTCAACCGGGCCCCGTACGCGGCGTCCAAGGGCGGGGTGAACGGACTGACCACAGCGCTCGCGCTCGAGGCGGCTCCACACGGGATCCGGGTGGTGGCCACCGCTCCCGGCGGAACGCTCGCCCCGGCGCGCCGCATCTCCCGCGGTGGTGACGCCCGCACCGCCGAGGAGAAGCGCTGGTACCAGCAGATCGTGGACCAGACCGTCGAGTCCAGCGCGCTCGGTCGCTACGGCGACCTCCACGAACAGTCCGCCCCGATCTGCTTCCTGGCCTCACCCGAGGCGTCGTACATCACCGGGTCGGTCCTCCCCGTCGCCGGCGGGGACCAGGGCTGACCGCCCGTCTCTGCTCCCTCTTGTCCCGTCCCGCCCCCCGTCCCGCCCCCCGTCCCGTCCC
>NZ_JAALEF010000476.1:0-1030 GCF_014145245.1 Dietzia sp. B44
GGCGTCGACGACGTGGCGGGCCGCTACTCGACCGTGGACGTGGACGGCCGCGCCGCGCACCTGCTGCTGGCCAAGAACCCGGCCGGCTGGCAGGAGGCCCTCGGCATGATCGACACCTCGGCGGACGGCCTGGTGATCGCGGTCAACGGGCAGGTCGCCGACGGCGTGGACCTGTCGTGGTTGTGGGACGTGCGCTTCGAGAGCTTCGAGGGCGTGTCCGTGTACGCCTCCGGTGAGCGCGCCGCGGACCTGTCGGTGCGCCTGAGCTACGCCGGGGTCGAGCACAAGCTCGAGCCCGACCCGTTGTCCGCGATCAGGCGGTGCCCACCCGGCCGGGTCGAGGTGCTGGCCAACTACACCGCGTTCCGCGACCTCGGACGCGCGATCGCCGCCCGGAAGGAGCAGCAGCCATGACCGACCGCGACGCCGGGGCCTCCGCCTCACCGCTCGACACCGTCTCCCCCGATTCCCCGCGGCCCACCGAGTCGACTGTGCGCATCGGCCTGGTGCTGCCCGACGTCATGGGCACCTACGGCGACGACGGAAACTCCCTGATCCTGCGCCAACGCCTGAGGTGGCGCGGGTACGACGCCGAGATCGTCCGCATCACCCTCGACGACGCCGTTCCCGACTCGTGTGACATCTACACGGTGGGCGGGGGCGAGGACACCGCCCAGAAGCTCGCATCACGACACCTGTCGGGCTCGCCCGGTGTGCAGCGGGCCGTCGCGCGCGGGGTGCCGGTGCTGGCCATCTGCGCCGGGATGCAGGTGTTCGGCGAGTGGTTCATGGTCGCCGACGGCTCCCGCGCTCCCGGGTTGGGCCTGCTCGACGTGACCACCTCGCCGCAGGCCACCCGCTCGATCGGCGAGCTGGTGGCGGAACCGCAAATGGCCGGGCTCACCCAGACCCTGACCGGCTTCGAGAACCACATGGGCGCCACCATCCTGGGCCCGGACGCCGCCCCGCTCGGACGCGCCACCTCGGGCGTGGGCAACGGAGTCCCGGCAGGCGAGCCCGCGCGTGCCGG
>NZ_JAALEF010000477.1:0-1912 GCF_014145245.1 Dietzia sp. B44
CAGCGGGGGGTGCATAGAGACGACCTCGACGAGGGCGTCCCCGGGGTGGGCCCGGGACGCGGAGGCCACCCGTGCGGCGGTGTCCGCCGCCGAGCTGCACAGGAAGCCGTAGCGTTCGCGGACCCGCTCGCCCGCCTCGGTGAGCCCGTCGGTGGCCCGGCGGCGGAACTCGGCCACGCTCAGACGGTCGCCCACCGTGAGGTGGTCGTGGATCACCAGGCTGGGGGAGTAGTAGTCCCGGACCGTCCCGTCGGGCCACCGGACGGCGAAGCTCATCTCAGGCACTGGCGAGCGTCCTCTCGTCGGCCCGATCACAGACCTCGACCAGTGATCCGTACACGTCGGGGCGCCGATCGCGCAGGTGGAACATCCCGGCGCGCATGGCCGCGAAGGTGCCCGCCACGTCGACCTCGGCGACCGCCAGGCCCTCGTCGAGGGTGGTGGTGGCCAGGACGTTCCCGCCGGGATCGACGATCTTGGCGTTCCCGACGTATCGCAGGGACCCGAACGTCCCCGCCTGGTTGGAGGCCACCCAGAACACCTGGTTGTCCAGGGCCCGGGCGGAATCGAAGAGGTTGAACCGGTAGGTCCAGCGGTCCTCCTGGAGGTTGGCGGCGGTCGCGGTGCGTGCCGCCGGCCACGCGGACAGGGAAGCGATGATCTCGGCGCCCTGCAGTGCCATGACGCGTGCGGCCTCGGGGAACGCCTTGTCGTAACAGATCTGCAGGCCCACCCGACCGACAGGGGTGTCGAACACCCGGTAGTCGCCGCCGGAGGCATAGGACATGTTCTCCCCGAGGGGCTGGTGCACCTTGCGGTAGGTGCCGTAGACGCGGGTTCCGTCGAGGACGGCGGCCGCGTTGTAACGGTTCACCCCGTCGTCGTCGAGCTCGCAGAACCCGATGGCCACCACCAGGTCTCCGATGATCTCCTGCACCCGCGCGATCTCGGGGCCGTCGAGCCGGATGGCGGGGGGCAGTGATCGCGACGTGGGCGTGGTGTCGCCGTGGTTTCCGAGGCTGGAGAGGTAGCCCCCGATGGCGGCCTCGGGAAAGACAAGGAAGTCGACGCCGCTCTCGCGGGCGATCTCCGTGTAATGGGCGATGGTCCGGTAGTTCTCCTCGAGGTCGCGGCCGAAGTTGGCGGCGACCGAGCCGATGGTCGTCATGGCATCAGACCATGTAGGTCGAGTTGATGATGGCGCCCTTACGGGCGTAGTGGATCAGGGCGTCCTGCACGTCGAGCGGGTGCGCGGGGATCACGCCCTCGATCAGGTCCTCCTCGCGACCGCCGTGGAGACCGAGCCCGAAGCGGCAGCAGAACACGGTTCCGCCCTCGGAGATGAACGACTCGAGGGACTCGTTGATGTTCTGCTCGCCGGGGAAGCCGGAGTCCCCGGTGGTGGGGAATCCGCGGGTGGCCAGGCAGTTGATCGCGCCGGGGCCGTAGAAGTAGATGGCCGACTCGAAACCCTTGCGCAGGGCGCGGGTGGCCTGGAGGACGGCGACGAAGGAGACGGAGGACTCGTGGGCGATCCCGTGGACGAGCGTGAAGTACGACTCCCCCTCCTCGGCCTTGTAGTCTGGGAAGATCTTGGTGCCGCCGTAGATGCTGGTGCCCTTGGGTAGGGACGGGTGCGGGATCTCCTTGAGGGAGGCGGCGATGTTCTCGGTGATGGTGGCGTCGAACTCGGGCACTGTGGGCTCCTCGGGGACTGGGTCACCGGACGGGTTCCGATGACATGGCAGCGAGTACACGCCCGGACCGTTACCGCTGCGTATCGGTCCGTTACCGGGTGGTTGCAATTGGAACAACGCATCCGGCGCCGACGTAACACTGCGACCGACGCCGCCACCCGGTGGCGGCGCCGTGGCGGCGCCGTGGCGGCACCGCGGGGGTCCTGTGGCGGCTC
>NZ_JAALEF010000045.1:0-14088 GCF_014145245.1 Dietzia sp. B44
GCCTCGAGCAGCGGGGTCCGTCCGGGGAGGTCCGCCTTGGGCAGGTGCAGCACGATCGGCATGGAGCGGACGGTGCCGCGGTCATCCGGGTCCTCGGTCCCGGCCGACCCGGCGCGGAGTCGGGCGTGGCACCAGTCGAGCGCGGCACCGGTCGCAGGACCTCCCGCCGGTGGTGCGTCGGTCGGTGGCTCCTCGGGACGCGGCCCCTCGACCTGTGGTCCCTCGGTCACACGAGCGGGACGCGTCGGTAGGTGCCGGCGGCGGTGTCTGCCGCCTCGATCTCGTCGCGCGTGATGCCGAGGACGAACAGGACGGTGTCGAGGAACGGCTTGGACAGCGACGCGTCGGCCACCTCGCGGAGGGCGGGCTTGGCGCAGAACGCGATCCCCAGCCCCGCAGCGGTGAGCATGTCGATGTCGTTCGCCCCGTCGCCCACCGCGACGGTCTGGCTCAGCGAGATGCCGAGCTCCTCGGCGAACTCGCGCAGGTAGTCGGCTTTGGCCTCACGGTCCACCACCTCGCCGATGACGCGGCCGGTGAGCACGCCGTCCTCGATCTCGAGCGTGTTGGCCCGCGCGAAGTCGAGACCCAGCTCCTCGGCGAGGCCGGCGATCACCTGTATGAACCCGCCCGACACCACTCCGCAGCGGATGCCGAGACGCTTGAGCGTGCGGATCGTCGTCCGCGCACCCGGGGTCAGAACGATGCTGGCCGCGACCTCGTCGAGGACGGTGGCCGGCAGTCCGGCCAGGGTCGCCACGCGCTCGTGGAGGGACTGGGCGAAGTCCAGCTCCCCCCGCATCGCGCGTTCGGTGACCGCGCGCACCTCGGCCTCCCTGCCCGCGTGGGCGGCGAGCATCTCGATGACCTCACCCTGGACCAGGGTGGAGTCCACGTCGAACACCACCAGACGCTTGGACCTGCGGCCCAGCCCGGCACCGTCCACCGAGATGTCGACGCCGTGCGCGTCCGACAGGGGCGCCATCGCCTCGCGCAGCCTGGCGTCGTCGGCGGCGTCGCGGCCGGCGGTCGAGACCTGCAGCTCCAGCCCCGTCACCGGGTAGTCGGCGATCCCCCGGATCGTGTCGATGTTCGCGCCGATCGACGCGAGCGAACCCGCCACCGCGGAGAACGCCGACGCGGTGACCGGACTGCCGAGGATCACCACCGCGTGGGTCGAGGGCGGCGTGGGGGGCGCGATGTCGTCGAACTGGACCTCCAACTGCATCCCCAGTTCGTGGACCTGCTCGGTGAGCTCGCGGACCACGGTCACGATGTCGGCGCCCGCGTCCACCCGGACCATGAGCCCCAGGGAGAGGTGGCCGTTGACCACGACCTGCTCCACGTCCACCAGGTCGGCGTGGTGGGAGGCGAGGACCGACATGATCCTCGCGGTCACACCTGGCCGGTCGGGACCGGTGACGGTGAGTAGTGCCGGGGTACCGGGGGTGCTCACGTGTGCTCCTGACGAGTGCTCGTGCTGACGACTGGGGTGGTGGACCGGACGGGCTCACACGCGCCGAACCCCGCCGGAGGACGAGCCTACCGACGGGGTTCAGCGGGGTCCGAGGCCCGTGGGTGAGTACGGGCGGGTGGGTCAGCCCCTCTGCGGTGACGAGCCGCGCTCGGCCACGTCCTTGACCGCAGCCGGGTCCTGGGCCGCGGCCCGGCCCCCGACGTGGGCCTCCGCACGCATGCGCTCGCTCATGTGCGGGTAGTGCAGTTCGAACGCCGGCCGCTCGGAGCGGATCCGGGGCAGGGTCACGAAGTTGTGACGCGGCGGCGGGCAGGAGGTCGCCCACTCGAGCGAGTTGCCCGCACCCCACGGGTCGTCGACCGTGACGATCTCGCCGTAACGCCAGCTCTTGATGACGTTCCAGATGAACGGCAGCATCGCGATGCCGAGGATGAACGACCCGATGGTGGAGATCTGGTTGAGGACCGTGAAGTTGTCCGTCGCCAGGTAGTCGGCGTACCGGCGGGCCATGCCCTGGTTACCGAGCCAGTGCTGCACGAGGAACGTGGTGTGGAAGCCGATGAACATCAGCCAGAAGTGCCACTTGCCCAGCGTCTCGTCGAGCATCCGGCCCGTCATCTTGGGGAACCAGAAGTACACGCCGGCGAACGTGGCGAACACGATCGTGCCGAAGAGCGTGTAGTGGAAGTGGGCGACGATGAAGTACGTGTCCGAGATGTGGAAGTCGATCGGCGCCGCGGCCATCATGATGCCCGTCAGACCACCGAAGAGGAAGGTCACGATGAAGCCGAGCGCGAAGATCATCGGCGTCTCGAACGTCATCTTGCCGCGCCACATGGTGCCGATCCAGTTGAAGAACTTCACACCCGTCGGAACGGCGATGAGGAACGTCATGAAGGAGAAGAACGGCAGGAGCACCGCACCGGTGACGAACATGTGGTGCGCCCAGACCGCCATGGACAGCGCGGCGATGGCGAGGGTCGCGAAGATCAGACCGGCGTAGCCGAAGAGCGGCTTGCGCGAGAAGACCGGGAACACCTCGGAGACGATGCCGAAGAACGGCAGGGCGAGGACGTACACCTCGGGGTGACCGAAGAACCAGAACAGGTGCTGCCAGAGGATGGCGCCACCGTTGCCCGGATCGTAGATGCGGCCACCGAACTGCCGGTCGTAGAAGACGCCGAGAGCGGCGGCGGTGAGCAGCGGGAAGATCAGCAGGATCAGGACCGACGCCACGAGGATGTTCCACGTGAAGATCGGCATACGGAACATGGTCATGCCCGGCGCGCGGAGGCAGATGATCGTGGTGACGAAGTTGACGGCGCCGAGGATGGTACCGATACCGCCGATGCCCACACCGAGGATCCACAGGTCCGCGCCGACGGCCGGCGAGTGGATCTTGTCGGCCAGCGGCATATACATGGTCCAGCCGAACGCAGCCGCACCACCCGGGGTGAGGAAGCCCGAGAGCATGATCGTGCCGCCGACCGCGAACAGCCAGTAGCCCAGGGCGTTCAGTCGCGGGAACGCGACGTCGGGGGCGCCGATCTGCAGCGGCATGATGTAGTTCGCGAACCCGATCACGATCGGGGTGCCGTACAGCAGCAGCATGACCGTGCCGTGCATGGTGAACAGCTGGTTGAACTGCTCGTTGGACAGGAACTGCATGCCCGGGACGAAGAGCTCCGCCCGGATGAGCAGGGCCATGAGCCCGCCGATGAAGAAGAAGACGAAACAGGTGACGATGTACATCAGGCCGAGCAGCTTGTGATCGGTCGTCGTCATCATCTTCCACACGAACGAACCCGGCCGGGCGGTGCCCGTGGGTACGCCCGGCGGATGGTCGAGATCGTCGACCGGCTTGGGGGCCACTGCGGTCATAAGGGTCCTCCTGAACGCCTCACCCGACGCCGCGGGTCGAACCACCGACCCCACGTCGAACGCAAAGGAATAGTGCGTGAGGGCAATCCTAACCCTCCGCTGAGAGCGTCCACCACTCACCCCGCCGAACTCGCCGGGGCGGGTCATCTGCGGGAATCCGGCCCCGCCACGACACGCCCGAGATGACGCCCGGACCCGCCTCGACCTCCACTTCGACTGCGCCCGCGACCCATCTCCTAGGCTCTCCCCCATGACCGATCTCGCGCCGAGCCGTCACCGCCCTCGCGGACGGGGGTATCCTTCCACCCCCGTGCGGGTCACGGTGGGCGTCGTGGGCCCGCTCGTCGCCGGCCTCGTGCTCGCCGGGTGCGGGCCGTCCCCCGTCGACATGGTCGAGCACCCCGTCACCACGACCCCCTCACGGATGGCCGGTGAGGAGCTCCAGCGCTCCGCCGAACCGGAGGAATCATGTGCGCCCGTACCGGTGCCGGCCGAGTTCGCCGGCAACGGCGTCAGGCGGGTCGAGTCCGTGGACCCGGCCGACGCGACGGTCGAGGTCCCCCGGTCGCCGGAACGGATCCTGGCGCTCGGGGCCGGGGCCGTGGACGTCGCGTGCGGCCTGGGGCTGCAGGACCTCGTCGTCGGGACCTCCGGTCTGCCCCGCGACGCCGACGTCTACCTCCCCTCGCCCCTCGTGGGACTGCCCGACCTCGCGATCACCGGCGACTCGGGCGCGGAGGAGGCCGCGGCCGCGGCCCGTGAACTCGACCCCGACCTCATCGTGTTGGCGGACTCACCCGATCCCGACCCGTCCGTGGTGCGGGCGTTGGCGGAGGTCGCCCCGACGGTCGTATACGACGCGCGGGCTCTGAACTGGACCGAGAGCACCGAGGCGATCGCCGACGCCTACGGGCGACCGCGTGCCGGCGGGGATCTCCTGCTGGACGTGATCGACCGGGCCCGGTTCACCGCCGACGCCACCACCCCGAGCGACACCTGGGTCTCGCTCGTCTCCGTCTCCGACGGCGTCGCGGTCCAGTGGCCGGACACACTCGGGAGCCTCATGCTCGAGGCGGTCGGTGCCGGCCGGCCCCCGGCGCAGCGCACCCGGGACGGCCAGCGGATCGAACCCGCTCCCGAGTCTCCTCCCGTGGGCGATGAACTCGACGGTGACGTGATCTTCGCCGTGGTGGGCGGCGGTGACGGCTCGGAGCAGTCCGCGCGGGAGGCCTTCGCCACCGAGCGGTGGACGGACCTCGCCGCGGTGGGCGCCCGCCGCATGTTCGTCGTGGACCGGGCCGTGTGGGAGGGATCCGGCCCGGTGGCCGCGCGCGCGGTCCTCGACGACATCCGGAGTTCCATCAACGGGATCGCCCCGGACGGGTAGCCGGGGAGCCGGCCGAGCCGACAGGACGACCCGGCGCACCTGCCGGACGACCTCACCCCGGCACCTGATCGGGTGCCGGGGTGAGGTGGTGACGACGGTCGGGTCAGAAGTCCCAGTCCTCGTCCTCCGTGGCGACGGCCTTGCCCATGACGTAGGAGCTGCCGGAACCCGAGAAGAAGTCGTGGTTCTCGTCGGCGTTCGGGCTGAGCGCCGAGAGGATCGCGGGGTCGACGTTGGTCTCGTCCTTGGGGAACATCCCCTCGTATCCGAGGTTCATCAGCGCCTTGTTGGCGTTGTAGCGCAGGAACTTCTTGACGTCCTCGGTCCACCCCACCGTGTCGTAGAGGTCCTCGGTGTAGTCCGCCTCGTTGTCGTACAACTCGAAGAGCAACTCGAAGGTGTAGTCCTTCAACTCGTCGCGCTCGGCCTGCCCGATCTGCTCGAGGGCACGCTGGTACTTGTATCCGATGTAGTAGCCGTGCACGGCCTCGTCCCGGATGATGAGCCGGATGATGTCCGCCGTGTTGGTGAGCTTAGCCCGCGAGGACCAACGCATGGGCAGGTAAAAGCCCGAGTAGAAGAGGAACGACTCGAGGAGGGTCGAGGCGATCTTGCGCTTGAGGGGATCCTCGCCGGAGTAGTACCCGAGGATGATGTGCGCCTTGCGCTGCAGGAAGGTGTTCTCCTCCGCCCAGCGGAAGGCGTCGTCGACCTGCGGAGTGGAGCAGAGCGTCGAGAAGATGGTGGAGTAGCTCTTGGCGTGGACCGACTCCATGAACGCGATGTTGGTGAGCACCGCCTCCTCGTGGGGGGTCGACGCGTCGGGGATCATGCTCACCGCGCCGACCGTCCCCTGGAGGGTGTCCAGCAGCGTCAGGCCGGTGAAGACCCGGGTGGTGAGCTGTTGCTCCGAGTCCGTCAGGGTCTGCCACGACGGGATGTCGTTGGACACCGGGACCTTCTCCGGCAACCAGAAGTTGCTGGTGAGACGACCCCAGACCTGATCGTCGACCTCGTCCGTGACGCGGTTCCAGTTGATCGCCGACACCCGGTCGACGAGCCGGGGGGCGACCCCGGCGGCGGGGCTGTGGGATCCCGGAGCGTGCAGCTCGGCGGTCATCGGATCTCCTCGTGATGGCGGGGGCGGTTCGGGTCGCAGGCCTGAGGCCCGGGGGTCAGAGCATGCACGAGACGCAGCCCTCGACCTCGGTGCCCTCGAGCGCGAGCTGGCGCACGCGGATGTAGTACAGGGTCTTGATCCCCTTGCGCCACGCGTAGATCTGGGCGCGGTTCACGTCGCGGGTGCTGGCCGTGTCCTTGAAGAACAGGGTCAGCGAGAGTCCCTGGTCCACGTGCTGGGTGGCCGCCGCGTACGTGTCGATGATCTTCTCGTACCCGATCTCGTACGCGTCCTGGTAGTAGTCCAGGTTGTCGTTGGTCAGGTAGGGCGCCGGGTAGTAGACCCGACCGATCTTGCCCTCCTTGCGGATCTCGATCCGGGACGCGACAGGGTGGATCGACGAGGTCGAGTTGTTGATGTAGCTGATCGACCCGGTCGGCGGCACGGCCTGCAGGTTCTGGTTGTAGATGCCGTACTGCTGCACGTCGGCCTTGAGCGCGCGCCAGTCCTCCTGGGTGGGCACCGCGACGCCCGCCTCGGTGAACAGCTGGCGCACCCGCTCGGTGGCCGGCTCCCACACCCTGTCCGTGTACTTGTCGAAGAACTCACCGGACGCGTACGTGGACTCCGGGAACCCGGCGAACCACGTCCCTCGCTCCCGCGCGAGGAGATTCGACGAGCGGACCGCGTGGTAGAGCACCGTGTAGAAGTAGATGTTCGTGAAGTCCACGCCCTCCTCGGACCCGTAGTGGATCCGCTCGCGGGCGAGGTAGCCGTGCAGGTTCATCTGCCCCAGGCCGATCGCGTGGGACTCGGCGTTGCCCCGCTCGATCGACGGGACCGAGTCGATGTGGGTCTGGTCGGACACCGCGGTCAGGCCCCGGATCGCCGTCTCGATGGTCCGGCCGAAGTCCGGTGAGTCCATGGCCTTGGCGATGTTGAGGGAGCCGAGGTTGCAGGAGATGTCCTTACCCACGTGCGAGTAGGTGAGGTCCTCGTTGTACGTCGACGGCGTGGAGACCTGGAGGATCTCCGAGCACAGGTTCGAGTGGGTGATCTTGCCGGCGATCGGGTTGGCCCGGTTCACCGTGTCCTCGTACATGATGTACGGATAGCCGGACTCGAACTGCAGCTCGGCGAGGGTCTGGAAGAAGTGCCGCGCGTTGATCTTGGTCTTCTTGATCCGGCTGTCCTCGACCATCTCGGTGTAGTGCTCCGTGATGTCGACGTCCGCGAAAGGCTTGCCGTAGATCCGCTCGACGTCGTAAGGCGAGAACAGGTACATGTCGTCGTTGCGCTTGGCCAGCTCGAACGTGATGTCCGGGATCACCACGCCCAGCGACAGGGTCTTGATACGGATCTTCTCGTCCGCGTTCTCCCGCTTGGTGTCGAGGAACTTGAAGATGTCCGGGTGGTGGGCGTGCAGGTACACCGCCCCGGCACCCTGGCGGGCGCCGAGCTGGTTGGCGTAGGAGAAGGAGTCCTCCAGCAGCTTCATCACGGGGATGACGCCGGAGGACTGGTTCTCGATGTGCTTGATCGGGGCGCCGTGCTCGCGGAGGTTCGACAGCAGCAGTGCCACTCCACCACCGCGCTTGGACAGCTGCAACGCGGAGTTGATGTTGCGGCCGATGGACTCCATGTTGTCCTCGATACGCAGGAGGAAACAGGAGACGGGCTCGCCGCGCTGCTTCTTGCCCGAGTTCAGGAACGTGGGGGTGGCCGGCTGGAAGCGACCGTCGATGATCTCGTCGACCAGGCGGCGGGCCAGGTCCTCGTCGCCGTCCGCGAGCGTGAGGGCGACCATGCAGACGCGATCCTCGTAGCGCTCGAGGTACCGCTTCCCGTCGAAGGTCTTGAGCGTGTACGAGGTGTAGTACTTGAACGCGCCGAGGAACGTGGGGAAGCGGAACTTCTTGGCGTAGGCGTGGTCGAACAGCTCCCGCACGTAGTTGCGCGTGTACCGGTCGAGCACCTCCCGCTCGTAGTAGTTCTTGTCGACCAGGTAGTCCAGCTTCTCGTCCAGGTTGTGGAAGAAGACCGTGTTCTGGTTGACGTGCTGGAGGAAGTACTCCCGCGCGGCCTCACGGTCCTTGTCGAACTGGATCCTGCCGTCCGCGTCGTAGAGGTTGAGCATGGCGTTGAGCGCGTGGTAATCTAGGCGCTGCCCCTCGCCCGCCTCGCCGGCGATGGTGCCTTCGGGGGTCACGGTCGGTGCTGCCAAAACTCTTCCAATCCCTCGCGGACGCGGATGACGTCCTCTTGTGTGCCCATCAGTTCGAACCTGTAGAGGTACGGGACCTCGAGCTTGCGTGCGATCACGTCGCCGGAGACCGCGTAGTCCGAACCGAAGTTGGTGTTACCGGCGGCGATCACGCCGCGGCAGAGGCTTCTGTTGTGCTCGTTGTTCAGGAACGCGACCACCTGTCGCGGGACCGACGCCCCGGTCCTGCCCGTGACCTCGAGGCATCCCCCGTACGTCGGGACGATCAGAACATACGGGTCCGACACGATCGGCCCCGCTTCGGTCCTCCGCGTGGGTATGCGCAGCGCCGGGAGCCCCAGACGGTCGACGAACCGCTTGGTGTTCTCGGAGACGTTGGAGAAGTAGACGATCCTCACCGGCTCGGTGGCCGACAGCGGAGCCGCCATGACTGCCCCCTTCGGATCTACATGTGTTCCGGGTCCGCCCCGGGGTCAGGCCGCGACGGTGACGAGGGCCTTGATCCGGTCCGGCCGGAAACCCGACCAGTGATCGGAACCGGACACCACGACGGGAGCCTGGAGATACCCGAGGGCCATCACGTACTCACGCGCGTCGTCGTCGACGGAGATGTCGACCACCCGGTACTCGACGCCCTGCTTGTCGAGCGCCTTGTAGGTGGCGTTGCACTGGACGCAGGCGGGCTTGGTGTAGACGGTGACCATCAGTCGTGGACCTCTTTCGGCACGGGCGCCGGGGAGGCGCGGAGGGGCTCTTCTCGGACGGTCATCGGTTCCGGCGCTTCCGCCCGGCCTGTGGATAACCGTGGTGTCTGTCAGGGTTCACAGCCCGAATGCCACACGTGGCATTCATCGGGGGCCGCAACACCCTAGACACTACCCCTAGTGTCCGACGAGTCAATCGACCACAACATTTTGGTCTTACAACGGTGGTATTCCCAGGTCGCGATCCCGCCTTGTGGACACTTCCCACCCACCGTTGTCACGGTCGGCCCGAACGCCGCGGCCTCGCCCCGCGACCGTCACTCTGCCACGCGCGAGACGGTGCCGGAGACCCCGTCCGGCGCCCCACAGGTCGTCCCCAACCACCCCACACCTTGTCCCCAACCGCTCCACAGGGGCGACGGGGCCACCGTCGCGGAAGGGGCACCGGGAGGCCCCGCGGCGGCGGGGTCGTCGGGGGTCACCGTCGGCGCGGGTCTGCCCCGCCCCCACGACGACGACGAGGGCCCGCCACCGGCGAACCGGAGGCGGGCCCTCGAGGGTGCGTGGGATCCCACGCGGACGAGACTCAGCCCTGGCGGGCCTTGAAACGGGGGTCCTTCTTGTTGATCACGTAGACCTTGCCGCGACGACGGACAACCTGGGCGCCCGGCTTGTTCTTCAGCGACCGAAGGGACTTGCGGACCTTCATCTGGCGCTCCTTAGGCTCTCGGGGCGGCCGTGATGGCCGCCGACACGACTGGGGATGACTGCGCGACACGTCCGACCCGGAGGTCGGATGCACGACACACAACTGGTCCATCGTAACGGACTGCCCCGTCAGAACTCCAACCGGCGGAACCGGGCACCTCGCGTGGCCCGTCCACATGTCACGCAGAAGTCACACGGGCTTCCTATGCTGACGCCATGACCCAGTCCTCTGCAGACACCGGCGCTCTCCGCGCGTCCATCATCGCCGAACTCGGCGTTCGTCCCGACATCGATCCGGAGCAGGAGGTCGCCCGGCGGGTGGCGTTCCTGGCCGAGTATCTCCGCAGCACCCCCGCCACGGGTTTCGTCCTGGGGATCAGCGGGGGCCAGGACTCCACCCTGACGGGTCGGCTGTGCCAGCTCGCCGCCGAGAAGCTCCGCGACGAGGGCCTGCCCGACGCGCGGTTCGTCGCCATGCGGCTCCCCCACGGAACCCAGGCGGACGAGGACGACGCCGTCGCGGCCCTGGACTTCATCCGGCCCGATGCCCGCGTCACCGTCGACATCCGGGCGGCCTCGGAGGCCGCCTCCGGTGCTGCCGCGACTGCACTGGAGGACCTTCCCGGCCACGCGGGCCCGCTCCGCGACTTCGTCCGCGGCAACGTCAAGGCGCGCCAGCGGATGGTCGCGCAGTACGCGGTGGCCGGGCAGCTCGGCCATCTCGTCGTCGGCACCGATCACGCCGCCGAGGCGGTCACCGGCTTCTTCACCAAGTACGGAGACGGCGGCGTGGACCTCACCCCCCTGACCGGCCTCACCAAACGGCAGGGTGCAGCGCTGCTGCGGCACCTCGGCGCCCCGGAGTCGACCTGGCGGAAGGTCCCCACCGCCGATCTCGAGGACGACCGTCCGGGCCTGCCCGACGAGGTGGCACTGGGCGTGACGTACGAGCAGATCGACGACTACCTGGAGGGCCGCGACGGCGTGCCGACTCAGGCCGCTGCCCGGATCGAGCAGCTGTTCCTGGCCACCCGCCACAAGCGGGCGGTCCCGGCCACGCCACTCGACACCTGGTGGCGCGAGGGGTGACGCCCCGGCGGTCGGTGGTCGACCGGACACCGGCCGACCAGGCACCGCCGCCCGATCACCGCACCAGCTCCCACACCGAGTCCAGCGCGTCCGCCGTCCCCGGTACGTCGAAGGACTGCGTGGTGAACACCGCCGCGCAGCGGCCCGTGCGCCGGTCGACGTAGCCGATCGTCCCCAGTCCCCCCGCCCAGCCGACGACCCCGTCCGGGCGGATCTCCACCTGCATCCCGTATCCACAGCCGGGTCCGATGAACCCCTCCGCATCGGCGCGCTGCCGCGGGGTCAGGTGGTCGGTCGTCATCATCTCCGCGAACTCCGGACCCAGGACGGTCCCGCCGTCGACCAGGACGTCGAGGAAGGCCAGATAGTCGGCGACGGTCGAGGCCAGCCCACACGCCAGGGACTCGAAGCGAGGTGGGCGATCGAATCTGCTCCGGATGTCCAGCGGCCGGAGGGCCCCGTCGGGTCCGAGCCCGTAGCAGGTGGGGAGCCGATCCGGGTCGGCGGTGAACCCGCAGTCCGCCAGTCCGAGCGGCCCCGTGACGTACTCGGCCACCAACCCGGACACGCTGGCGCCCGTTGCCCGCGCCAGGAGCACCCCCAGGACGTCACTGCCGGTGTGGTAGTGCCAACCCCGCCCGGGTTGGTCCGCCAGGGGCAGTGCACCCAGCAGCCGGAGGTACTCGTCCGGCTTCATCGGCGGTGCGTAGGGGCCGGGTGCGACCTGCCGCTCGCCCATGGCGACGGTCAGGGGACTGCCCTCGCCCGCCCAGCCGACGCCGGCGGTCATGGTGAGGAGATGGCGCAGCGTGATCTGTCGCCCGGCCGGTACGGTCCGGTCGATCGGCCCGCCGGGCCGGGCGAGGACCCTGGGGGCGGACAGCTCCGGCAGATGTGTGGCCACCGGGTCGTCGAGAGAGAGGATCCCGAGCTCGACCAGCCTCAGCGCGAGCACGCCGCCCACCGGCTTGGTGTTGGACGACAGCGGGAACACCGCATCCGGGTCGAGCGCGGGGCCGCCGGGCGACCGCGTCCCACCCGACGCGATCCGTGATCGACCGTCCTGCCGTACCCCGCAGACGTAACCCGTCAGCCGTCCGGAGTCGACCAGGGCGTCGAGTCCCCCGGTGACGGAGGCGAACCGATCCATGGGGTGACCCTACGTCCGGGGGGCCGGCTGGTGAAGGGTTCGTCGGTGGTGGCCCGGGCCGTCAGCCCGCCAGCCGCGCGAGCGGGCCGTGGACGTCGACGGGACGGAGGCAGGTGTCGGGGATCGTCCCCAGCGAGCACGTGCCCACCGGCAGGACCGGGCGATAGCCCTCCGGTACGCCACCGCCCGCGATCACGTCCCGGTACGCGTCGACCCCGGAGGTCGGCCTGCGCTTGAGAGCCGGATCGGTGAGCACATCCACCTGGTAGAGGCCGAAACGGGAGTCGTAGGTACCCCACTCGTAGTTGTCCACCAGCGACCAGTGGTTGTAGCCGATCACCGGGTAGCCGTCGGCGACCGCGCGTTGGATCCAGAACACGACGTCACGGAGGTAGTCACCGCGCTCGAAGGAGTCCTCCCGGTAGCCGTTGTGGGTGGGCATCCCGTTCTCGACGATGAACAGCGGCTTGCCGGGGAAGTGCCTGGCGTAGTGGACGATCGACTCGTACATCCCCTCGGGCTGCGGACGGACGCCGGCGAAGTCGTCCCACGCGGCACGGATGGTCGTGAGATTGTCGAGCGCGATGCCGTAGTAGTAGTCGACCCCGATGAAGTCCAGCTCGTCGCGGATGTGGTTGAGCAGCAGATCGTCCGTGGCCGGGGCGAAGGCGGGGAGGTACGCCTCGTTCGCGGTGACCATGGCATCGGGGTCCGCCCTATGAGCGGCGTGATATCCCAGCTTGTGGGCCGCCACCACGTTGTCGCGGAATGCGTTGAACTGGTGCAGCCCCACCAGCCCGATGCGGAGTTCGTGACTGAAGAACACCAGCGGCTCGTTGAAGGTGACCCACATCGTCCCGTTACCGGCCCACCGCTCGGTGATGAGCTCGGCGTAGCGCCCGAACGCCTCCACCGAGTCCGGCGAGAGGAACCCGCCGCGATCGACCAGCCATCCCGGATACACGTAGTGGACCATCGTGATCATCGGCGTCATGCCGTGCGCCCTGATCGTGCTCAGAATGTCGTCGTAGCGACGCAACGCCTGTTCGTCGTACCGCCCCGGCTCGGGCTCGATGCGCGACCACTCCACGCTGAGGCGGAAGGTGTTCACGCCCATGTCCGCGGCACGGGCGATGTCCTCGGGGTACCGGTTCCAGAAGTCGACGGCGTCGTTGACCGGATCAGCCTCTCCACGCGCGGCGGCGGCGTCGACGTAGCGCTTCCAGTTGGAATCCATATTTGAACCCTCGACCTGGAAGCCCGAGGTGGCCACCCCCCAGTGGAAGCCCTCGGCCATCCGCGCCTCGGCCCGGGCCTGCACGGACACCGAGATGAGAGCGGTCGCCACCAGAGCGGTGACGAGCACCAGCGCGAGCGGAATCCTGGTGACGGCAAACTTATGAACACCCATCACTAAAACATGACACATGTCTCGCCGGGCGTCAGCGCTTTGGGCCCCCGGACCCGGCATCGTGCGCGCCAGGCCCCGCGACCGGCGCGCCGGTACCCGGCCCGGAGGCCCGCCGCGGCGTCTACCGTGGTGTGATGCGAACCCTGGGAAACGTGCTCTGGTTTCTTCTCGCCGGCTGGTGGTTGGCGCTCGTGTACGTCATCGCCGGGATCATCGCCTGCATCCTGATCATCACCATCCCGTTCGGCATCGCCTCGTTCCGGCTCGCGGCGTACGTCCTGTGGCCGTTCGGGCGGCGGACCGAGTTCCGCCGGGACGCCGGTGCGCTCTCCCTGATCGGCAACGTCCTGTGGATCCTGGTGCTCGGCTGGGAACTGGCGATCGCCCACCTGCTCGCCGGGTTGCTGCTGTGCCTGACGATCGTGGGAATCCCCTTCGGCATCGCCTGCTGGAAGATGGTCCCGCTGGCCCTTCTCCCCCTCGGCCAGCGCATCGTGCCCATCCGTCACCCGTCGGAGGACCCCTTCGCCGCCGCGCCGGGGGCGCCGCGGTAGGACCGGGGACTCAGGCCGAGGACCGTGCGGAAGTCCGCGCTGAGATGAGCGTGGTCGGAGTACCCGAGCTCCGCGGCGATCCGGGCGATCGTCACCGACGGGTCCTCGCGTAGACGCTGCGCGGCCTCCTGGAGTCGGTACCGACGGATCATCTTCAGTGGCGGCAGTCCCACGTAGCGGTGCGCGAGTCGCTGCACCGCGCGAGTCGAGACGCCCAGGGCTGCGGCGACCTGGTCCACACGCACGATCGACCGGTCCGAGGCGATGAGATCCTCCATGGCGTTGGCCATGACGCCGCCGGCGTCCGGGGCGGCCAGGTGCGCGGCGGCCCACGCGGAGAAGTAGCGCAGCGCCCGGGCGCGGGCGACGGACTCGCGCTGGTC
>NZ_JAALEF010000478.1:0-2294 GCF_014145245.1 Dietzia sp. B44
CCCCGCGGGCTCGCCGCTCGCCGGCCTGACGGTGCCGGCCGACTCGACGGTGTCGACGCTGGTGCAGGAGCACCGTGGGTGGGCACTGCCGGCCGCCACCGCCGCCTCCGTCCTCGCCGTGCTCGCCGGGCTGGGTCTACTGCTCGCGCAGATCCCCACCGCACCGGCGCACACCTCTCTGCGTCTGCATGACGACGACGGCACGGTCCTGGCCACCCTGGAACCCCAGGTGTTGGAACGTGCGCTCGCCGAGCGGGTGGAGGGCGTCCCCGGCGTCGAGGAGGCGTCCGTGCGGGTCTCCGGCTCCACGACCTCCCTGCGGATCCTGGCCGAGGTGACGATCGCCGAGGAGGCGCAGGTGGAATGGGCTGTCGAGGAGGCCCGCCGGGTGCTGGCCGCGGATCCGGAGACCGCCCTCGGCACCAGTCCTCGGTCGGTCGACCTGCTGGTCCGCGTGCACACCCCGCGGACCTCCCGATCCGACCGCGTGGCCGTGCGCCATCACGGTGCGGGCGGGGAACTGGTCTCCGAGGCGGCATGACCCCCGCGCCCTCCCCGCCGGGGGAGTACCCCGACCGCACCCTGGTGCTGCGCGCACAGGACGGTGACCCCGAGGCCTTCGACGTGTTGATCGACCGCCACCAGGGTCGCCTGTTCCGCATCGCCTACCTGGTGTTGGGGGACCGGCAGGACAGCGAGGACGTGGTCCAGGAGTCGCTGCTCACCGCGTGGAAGCGGCTGCATCTCCTGGACGACCCGGATGCGGTGCGGAGCTGGCTGTCCCAGATCTGCTCGCGTCGGGCGACCGACATCGCCCGCCGCCGGGCCCGCCGCTCCACCGACGCCCAGCCGCCCGAGCTCCTGAACGTCCACCGCGACGAGGGCCCCCGGTCCGACCCCGCGCAGACCACCGTGGTCAACGCGCAGATGCAGGCCCTGGCCCGGGTGCTCGGGACGATGGACCCGGATCTGCGGTCCTGCTGGACACTGCGCGAGATCGACGGCATGTCCTATCGGGAGGTCGCGTCCGCGCTCGACATCACCGAGTCCACCGCGCGGGGCCGCCTCGCGCGTGCCCGCACGCACGTGATCGAATATATGAAGGAATGGCGGTGAACACCATGGACGGATCCTCCGGACCCGGTGGACCCGACGACGCCGAGGCCACCCGGCACTATCTCGATCAGATCAGTGCCCTGCACCGCGACTGGGACGAGCTCGAGAGCCGGGGCGACGACTCCGTGCAGCTGTCCGGTCGGGCGAGGTCGGCACTGGCGGAGGCCGTCCGCGCGGATGCCCGACACGGCGCGCGGGTGCAGATGCCTCCCACCGACATCGGCCCCTACTCGCTGACCGAACTCGCCCTGCGGACACTGATCCGCGACACCGTCGACGGCGTCCCGGGGGTGCTGAGTCTGCGGACCACCGTCGACCACGATCCGGTCGAGGGCTGGGGTACCCGCGGTCTGCCCCGCCGCATCGCGTGCCGCGTCTCGTTCGCGGCGTCGACCCCGGATCTGCCCGCCCTGGCGGACGCGGTCCGACAGGCGGTGCGTGGTGCGTGCGCCCGCGAATTCGACCTCGTCGACCTGGTGGTCGACGTCCACATCGAGGATCTTCATGAGAACTGAGCCGACGGCAGCGGAGTTGATCGACCTGGTGGTCGCCGTCCCCGGGGTCAACGGGATAGAACCCGGCATCGGCACCTCACTGCGGGCGCTCGATGCCCGCATACGGCGGGCCGGCCCCGTCCTGAGTCACTTCGGTCTCCACGTCGACCGCGACGGCAACAGGGTCACCGTCGAGGTGAGCCTGGACCCCTCCCGACCGGTCAGGCAGAGCGTGCGCGAGATCCAGTCGGTCCTGCGGGACGCCCTGGGTGCCTCGGTGCCGGTCGGTACCGAGCTCGAGGTGCGGGTGCAGTCGCTCCACCGGGGCTGAGCCCGCGGCGCGTGCGTCCGGCGCGCACACCGTTGGCGATCACCAGGATCTCCGCGAGCTCGTGCACCAGCACGACCGCGGCCAGCCCCAGGACGCCGGCCAGCGCCAACGGCACCAGCCCGATGATGATCGCCAGCGAGAGCCCGATGTTCTGCAGCATGATCCGGCGGGAGCGGCGGGCGTGCTGCAGCGCCCGGGGCAGGTGCCGCAGGTCCTCGCCGAGGAGGGCCACGTCGGCCGTCTCGATCGCGACGTCGTTGCCCATCGCCCCCATCGCGATCCCCAGGTCCGCGGTCGCCAGGGCGGGGGCGTCGTTGACGCCGTCGCCGACCATCGCCGTCGCCCTCTCCGCG
>NZ_JAALEF010000479.1:0-1544 GCF_014145245.1 Dietzia sp. B44
CGGGGTTGCCGCACGCCCTCGGCGGTGCCGTGGTCCGCGGCGGAGGCCGTCCTGTCGGCCAGGCCGATCACCCCGCGGTGGACGAGCCCGTTGATCGACAGCACGGCGATGAGGACCACGAGACCCAGCGCCACGACGCGGGCGAGTGGGGCCGGGACGTGAGGTGCGGCGATCCGGGTCAGCGCCGCCGTGCCACGCCGGATCCCCCTGGCCGCCGCGAGGATGACCGTCGCGACCAGTAGTGACAGCACCAGGACGAGCAGGTAGTTGGCGCGGTCGATGCGCTCGACGCCGGCCAGGTCCCGGGTGATCTGCTGCCACCAGGACCCCAGGACCAGGAACGTCGGGACGGTCACCGCGGCCGTGACGGCCAGGGACCACCACCCGATCCTGCGCAGGCGGGCGGAATGGTCCGGGGAGACCCCGCAGGAGCGGACCGCCCATGCGATCAGGCAGCCCAGACCGTACCCGGTCGCGAGGCTGATCCCGGTCGCCACGGCCTGCAGGGGCCACACCCGCGGCAACAGGGAGGGCGTCATGGACCACACGAAGAACAGCAGCGCGACGGCCAGTCCGACCGGGTGCAGGGAACGGGTGAAGCCGCGGATCGTCTCCGTCGACGGTGTCGTGGTCAAGACCGGTCCAGGGGTGAGAAGACCGTGGCGGAGCGCCAGGCGCGTGAGCGGAGTCTATCCCCGCGCACGCGCCCCGCGGCTCAGCTCTCGAGGTGGAGCCCCAGTTCGCGCGCCGCGAGCGCGGCGTACTTGGAGGTCTGCTCGAACGCCGACTCCAGGGGGTTCGCGTCGGTGACGTCGGCGATCTCGTTCCACCGCTCGGCCACGACCTCGGGGGTGCGGGCGTTGTCCGGGAGGTAGACCCCGCGGCTCTCGACCATCTGGGAAACGGCGAACACGCCGGCGCCGGCACCGAGGATGGTCTTGGTGGGCGCGTCCTCGCTGACCATGAACAGGGCGCCGGGCGCGATGGTCTCCGGGCCCATGATGTCCAGGACCCGCTGTGGGAGCAGGTCCTCGGTCATGCGGGTGGCGGCCGTGGGGGCGATGGAGTTGACCTTGATGTTCTTCTTGGCGCCCTCGATGGCGAGCACGTTCATCAGGCCGACCAGGCCGGACTTGGCGGCGGCGTAGTTGCTCTGGCCGAAGTTGCCGTAGATACCCGAGGACGAGGTGGTCATGAGGATGCGGCCGTATCCGGCCTCGGCCATGTGGGGCCAGACGGCCTTGGTGCAGTTGACCGAGCCCATGAGGTGGACCTCGAGGACCTTGCGGAAGTCGTCGTTGTCCATCTTGGCGAACGACTTGTCGCGCAGGATGCCGGCGTTGTTCATGAGGATGTCGATGCGCCCCCACTTGTCGATGACCGAGGAGACCAGCGCGTCGACCGCGGCCTCGTCGGTGATGTCGTTGCCGTCGACCATGGCCTCGCCGCCGGTGGCGACGATCTCGTCGACAACGCGCTGGGCCGGGGAGGTGGTGCCACCCTCGCCGTGGACGTCGCCGCCGAGGTCGTTGACGACGACCTTG
>NZ_JAALEF010000480.1:0-2388 GCF_014145245.1 Dietzia sp. B44
GGTGACGTAGACGATGCCGGCGTCGGCCTCCCCGGAGGTGACCTTGCCGCGCACGTCGGTGACCTTGGATTCCTCGCTCACCGGTCGCAGTTCGACGCCAGCCGCCGCGGCCAGCGCGCGCGCCGCGTCGCCGCAGGGGACACCGTCAGCGCACACGACCAACCGGGTGCCGTCGAGTGAGCGGTCCAGACCGGTGACGCCGGCGGGGTTCCCGGGCGGGGTGATCAGGGTGAGGACGTTGGTCGCGAACTCCACCGGCTCACCGGGGATCAGTCCCTCGGCGAGCGCCCGGTCCATGCTCGCGGCATCCGCCGAGGCGAACACGTCGGCGGGAGCGCCCCCGGCGATCTGGTCGACCAGCCCGGCCGATCCGTCGAAGGACAGCCGTACCTCGACCTCGGGGTTCTGACGCTCGTAGTCCTCGGCTATCCGGGTGAACGCGCTGGTGAGCGAGGCGGCGGCGAAGACCGTGAGCAGAGGCGAGCCCTCGTCGTCGTCGATCCCGACAGAACATCCCGCCAGCAGGGACATCCCCACGGCCGCGGCGAGCACCCGCACGCCGCCCGCGCCGGCGGCACGCTGCCGGCTCCTCCTGCGTCCCCCTGGGAAGGGCACGGTCGTCGGACTACCGGTAGTTGGTGAACTGCAGCGCGACCTCGAGATCGGCCTTCTTGAGCAGCTGCATGCACTCCTGCAGGTCGTCGCGCTTCTTGGACGACACCCGGATCTCCTCGCCCTGGATCTGCGCCTTGACGCCCTTGGGGCCCTCGTCGCGCAGGAGCTTGGTGATCTTCTTGGCGTTCTCCTTGTCGATGCCCTGCTTGAGGGAGCCGACCAGGCGGAAGCCCTTACCGGACGGCATCGGGTCGCCCACCTCCAGCGCCTTCATGCTCAGGCCCCGGCGGACCAGCTTCTCGATGAACACGTCCTTGGCCGCCAGCACACGGTCCTCGGAGGCCGCGACGATCTCCAACGCGTCGTCACCCTTCCACTCGATACCGGCGTCGGTACCGCGGAAGTCGTAGCGGGTGCCCAGCTCCTTGGCGGCCTGGTTGAGGGCGTTGTCCACCTCCTGGCGGTCGAACTCCGAGACGATGTCGAACGAGGACTCCGAGGCCATGGACGCGCTCCTTCTCCTGGGTTGGGGGACGATCCCGGCCAGGCTACCCGGCCGTGACATCCGCCCGGGCCACCCCGCCGGCCCCCGATTTGGCACCGGGGGTCACACGCGTTGTATCGTGTCCTAGCGCCTTCAAGGGTGCACGCCAGATTGCCCGAGCGGCCAAAGGGAGCGGATTGTAAATCCGTCGGCTTATGCCTACGTTGGTTCGAATCCATCATCTGGCACGCGAGACCCCCGCCACAAGCGGGGGTCTTCGTGCATTTCCTGGCCGCGATAGTGTGGCCGTGTGACACCGTGGACATCAGCGGCGCCGGGTGCGGGACGCCGGTGTGCCGCATCTCATCGAAAAGATTCGAGGTGAGGGGTATCCACGACAGGGTCGGCTCCGAACAACAGGACATGACACTGGATTCGGTAAGCGCCGCCCAGCGGATGACCTCTCGCGACCTGCCCGACGGCCTGGGTCCCGCCGTCGACGACTGGGCGGCCGATCTCGACCGCACCACCCGATCCGGCAAGGGCATGCGCTCGGCACTGTTCGACGCGGTCTACACGCACGCCGGCGGTCGCGACGAGGCGGTTCGCGCCGCCGCCTGTCAGGCGCTCGAACTCCTCCACGAGGCCTTCCTGGTCCATGACGACGTGGCCGACGGCGACGACCACCGCCGGGGCCGGCCCAACCTGCAGGGTCGGACCACGACGCGGGGTGCCGAGCAGGGGTTGTCCCGGGAGACCGCCGCGCACGTCGGCATGGTGGGGGGACTGCTCGGCGGGGATCTCCTCCTGGTGGCCGCGATGGGCGAGTTCGCCCGGTTGCCCGTGCCGGCGCCCGTGCTGCACCGCGCCATGGCGGAGGTCGAAGGCGCGGTGGTGGCCTCCATCGCCGGGGAGTACGCCGACGTGCACGGTGCGGCCCACGGTGAGCCGACCACGCAGGAACACGCGCTGGCGATCGGTGCCGCCAAGACCGCGGCCTATTCCGTGACCCTGCCCATGGTGCTGGGCGTGGTCCTGGCCGGGGGGCCGGAGGAGATGATCCCCCCGCTCCGTGAGACCGGTCGCCACCTGGGCACGGCGTACCAGGTGGTCGACGACGTCCTGGGCGTGTTCGGCGACCCGGCGGTGACCGGCAAGTCCAACGAGGGTGACCTGATGCGCGGTGCCCCCACGGTGTTGCTCGCCTTCGCCTCCACCACCGATCTCTGGCCGCGCGTCGACGCCGCGCTCGGTGGCACCGACGCCGGCCGGCCCGGCCCTGACCCGGC
>NZ_JAALEF010000481.1:0-2143 GCF_014145245.1 Dietzia sp. B44
GCCAGCCGCTCGTGCAGGGCCTCGCGCTCGTCCTCCGGCGCCGCTGCGAGCGTGCGCTTGTGCAGGATGCCCACCGCCGCCTTGGCGCCCATCACGGCCACCTCCGCGTCGGGCCACGCGAACACGGCGGAGGCGCCCAGCGCGCGCGAGTTCATGGCGATGTAGGCGCCGCCGTAGATCTTGCGGGTGACCAGCGTGACGCGGGCGACGGACGCCTCCGCGAAGGCGTGCAGCAGTTTGGCGCCACGCCGGACGACGCCCTCCCACTCCTGGGAGACCCCGGGGAGGTAACCGGGGACGTCGACCACGACGAGCAGCGGTACGCCGAACGCGTTGCACAGGCGGACGAACCGGGAGGCCTTCTCGGCCGACTCGGAGTTGAGGCAACCCCCCAGGCGGAGCGGGTTGTTGGCGATCACGCCGACCGTGCGGCCCGACATCCTGCCGAAGCCCACCACGATGCTGGGCGCCCACTTGGCCTGGAGCTCCTCGAAGGTCGTGCTCCCGTCCAGCTCGGACGAGTCGAGGATGCCGTGGACGAGGGGACGCACGTCGTAGGCCCGCTTGGGTGACTCCGGGAGCAACCCCGCCAGATCCGTGTGGTCGCCCTCGAGCGCCCGCAGATCGAACTCACCCTGCGCGGACAGGAGGTTCACCAGCCGCCGCGCGCGGTGCAGAGCGTCCCGCTCGTCAGCGGCGGCGATGTGACACACGCCGGACTTGCGGTGGTGGACGTCCTGGCCGCCGAGGCCCTCCATGTCCACCTGTTCCCCGGTGACGGAGCGGACCACGTCGGGTCCGGTGACGAAGATCTTGCCCGCCGGCGCCATGATCACGACGTCCGTGAGCGCGGGGCCGTACGCGGCACCGCCGGCGGCGGGCCCGAGCACGACCGAGATCTGCGGCACGTGGCCCGAGGCGCGGACCATGGCCTCGAAGACCAGGCCGACCGCGTGCAGCGCCTCGACGCCCTCGGCGAGTCGTGCCCCTCCCGAGTGCCACACGCCCACGACGGGCAGGTGCTCGTCGATGGCGGTGTCGATCGCGTGGACGATGTGACGGCACCCGTCCAGGCCCATCGCGCCACCCATGACGGTGGCGTCGGTGGCATAGGCGATCGTGGGTTCGCCGTCGATCAGGCCCCGCGCGGCGAGCGCGCCCGACGCGTCGGGTTCCGTGAGGAACTCCAGTGATGCCGGATCGAAGAGGTTCTCGAGCCGGGCGACGGGGTCGCGCGGGTCGATCTGGGTGTTCTGGTCCACGGTGCTCGTGATGGTCATCGAATGCAGTCCTTTCCGCGGCGCACCTCCCGGATGGGAGGGTGCGCTCCTTATGGACCCCCGGACTGGCTGGTGTGGGAGAGGCGAGCGATCCGGGACCCCCGTCCCTGATCACGCCTTCCGCCCGTCACCCCGCGTGACGCGGGGTGCTCTCGTGTGTCGGGTCCCGGACGTGGGGTGGAGACGCGGGCTCGTCTGGTGCACCGACCGCACCTTCGGCCCTGAACGCGTCCCCGCCCCGTGCTCCGGGACGTGGTGTCAGCTCTGGTCGATCTTCTGGATGTAGTCGACCGCATCCTGCACAGTACGCAACTTGGCGAGGTCCTCGTCCGGGATCTCCACCCCGTAGCGGTCCTCCGTCTGGACCGCGATCTCCACCATGGAGAGCGAATCGATGTCCAGATCGTCCACGAAGGACTTCTCCGGGGTCACCTCGGAAGGCTCGATTCCGGTGACCTCCTCGACGATCTCCGCAAGTCCGGAGATGATCTCGGCCTCGGTGCGTGCCATGTGGTGTCCTTTCTGGTGGTGTCGTCGCGCCCGGTCGGGCACGGCGGGGTCGTCATGACGCGACCGCCGGGCGAGGCCGGCGACCGCGGGTTCGTGGGGGTGGTCTACGCGCCGCTGAGTGCGGGGACGGCGTCGAGCGCGTCCTCCAGGTCCTCGGGCGTGGTGACGCCGTGCCGGGGCACCTCGCGCATCATGCGCTTGGCCAGGCCGACGAGCGCCCCGGACGGGGGGAGCTCGACGAACGCGTCCACGCCGAGCTTGAGCATGGTCTGCGTGCACAGGTCCCAGCGGACCGGATGGGTGATCTGCGAGATCACGCGGTCCACGGCGTCCCTGCCCGAGGTGACGACCAT
>NZ_JAALEF010000481.1:2227-3366 GCF_014145245.1 Dietzia sp. B44
ATCGTGTCCGCGAGGGCGCGGAACCTCTCGACGGCGGACCCCATGTGCCGCGTGTGGAACGCCCCGGCCACGTCGAGGCGGCGCAGGCGGGCGCGGCTCGGAGGGTTCTGCTCGAGCGCGTCACACGTCTCGAGCGGGCCGGCGGCCACGATCTGCCCGGCGCCGTTGCGGTTGGCGGGCTCCAGGCCGGCGTTCTCCAGGGCGAGCAGGACGTCGGCCTCGACCCCTCCCAGGACGGCGATCATCCCGGTCGGCCGGTCGGCACAGGCCCGTGACATCGCGGCGCCCCGGACCGACGCCAGGCGGAGCGCGTCCGCCTCCGAGACCACACCGGCGATCGCGAGCGCCGCGACCTCACCGATGGAGTGCCCGGCGACGATCGTATCGGCGGGCACCTGGCCCCGTCGACGGAGCTCTGCGGTTCCGAGCAACGCGGAGGCGACCACCAGCGGTTGGGTGACCGCGGTGTCGGTGATCTCCTGCAGGGTCGCGGTGGTGCCCAGGCGTTCGAGATCGAGTCCACTCGAGGCGGACCACTCGTCGAGGCGGGCCGAGGCGCCGGGTAGCTCGAGCCATGGCGCGAGCATTCCGGCTTTCTGGGACCCTTGTCCGGGGGCGGTGAGGCAAAGCACGAGTATCAGACAACACGTGTTGCCCCCCCTCGGATGATGTTCTCGTAACCAGAAACACCGGCCGGATTTTGTGGGGTTCCCACAAATCCGGTGTTGAGTGGGTCGACATCTCTGTGAGTGGAGTTTTCGTTACAGGGTGTGACGAGAGTGATTGTTTAGCTGTCCTGAGGGCTTCGTTCGGCGAACTTGCCGAGGACGAGGGCTATCCGGAGGACAAAAGCCTCCCTCGCGTCAAGCGGGTCGAACTCGGTGATCTGGCTCACTCGTTTGAGGCGATACCGCACGGTGTTGGGATGGACATACAACCCGCGCGCACACGCCTCCACGTGACCACCCGAGTCCAGGTAGGCCCTCAGGGTCTCCTCCAGGGACGGATCGGCGCCCCGGAGCGGGGTGACGATCCGCTCCACCAGCATCCCCGCCGCCCCGCGGTCCCCGCCCAGGACCCGCTCCGGCAACAGGTCGATCGCCGCCACCGGGCGGGGGGCGCCGGGCCACCCGGTCGCG
>NZ_JAALEF010000482.1:0-1634 GCF_014145245.1 Dietzia sp. B44
CGGGCGGCCGCGGACGCGGCGATCGCGGACGCGGCGGCGCGGTCCGGGTCCGGGCGCACGACGGTGGTGGTGAGCTCGGCCGGAACCATCTCGTTGGCGGTCGCGGGCCTGTTGGCCGACCCGGAGGGCGTGGTGGGGTTGTGGACCCGCCTGCAACGCGTGACCGTCAACACGGGAGTGGCCCGCGTCGTGGTGGGTCGCGGCGGGATGACCTGCATCGCGGTCAACGAGCACCAGCACCTGGAGCGGGCCGCCGGGCCGGAGGACCCGCGGGGTCTGATCACGCTGCGGTGACCCGGCTTCCGATCCCCTCGAGGTGACCGAAGGGTGGCGCCGGTCGCCGTATCGTACGACTGTGGCGGCCGGACACGGCGGCCGTCCGACTGTCAGGAGAGCCCCGATGCCCACATTCCAGCGCGGTCACACGACCATCGCCTACACCGACACCGGCGTGCCCGCCGGTCGTGAGGACGCTCCCGTGGTGTTCTTCGCCCACGGTCTGCTCTTCTCCGGGTGGATGTTCCAGCACCAGATCGCCCACCTGCGGGACAGGTACCGGTGCGTGACCATCGACTTCCGTGGGCAGGGCGACTCGCCCCGCGCGCTCGGTGGGTACGACATGGACACGCTGACGGTGGACGTCAGCGAACTCCTGCGGCACCTGCAGATCCCCGTGGTGAACTTCGTCGGCCTGTCCATGGGCGGCTTCGTCGGGATACGGCTCGCGGCCCGCAACCCCGAGATCGTGCACTCCCTCACCCTGCTCGACTCCGCCGCCACCGCGGAGGAGCCGGCCAACCGCAGCAAGTACAAGACCCTGTCCAAGGTGTACCGCGTCGCCGGGATGAAGCCGCTCCGGTCCCGTGTGGCGCCGATCATGCTCGCCGACCGCAACCTCTCGGCACCCTGGGTCGAGGAGTGGATGGCGATGCTCGAGCGCACCGACCGCGCCGGTCTGGTCAAGGCCATCGAGTCGGTCGCGGACCGGGATCCGTGCGAGGACGAGGCCATCCGGATCATCGCTCCGACGCTGGTCGTGGTGGGTGCGGAGGACGCGGCCACACCGCCGGACAAGTCGCGCCGGATCGCCGAGCTCATCGCCACCACGAGCTTCCACGAGATCCCCGGTGCGGGTCACTCGCCGACCATGGAACGGCCCGACGAGGTCAACGCCATCCTCGAGGCGTTCCTCTCCGAATACAACGCGTGAGGGCGAGGGAGACGATGACAACCGGGAGCACCGCGACGGACAGTGACGCGTCCACCGGAGGCTGGGTCGGCGTGCTCACGGGGAAGCTCACCGCCTGGCTGATCCTCGCGGCGGTCCTGCTCGTGTCCGGCGCCGTCTTCGCGCTCGCGTCCTCCGAGGGCGCGTCCGAGGCACCCCAGACGTTGCCGGACACCTCCGAAGCCGCCCTCGTCTCCCAGATCCAGCAGGAATTCCCCGACGCGGGGTCGGTGCCGGCGGTACTGGTGGTCACCAGGCAGGACGGTGGCGAGCTGGGCCCGCAGGGGATCGCCGCGGCCGTGGGGGCGGGTGAGCGGATGGCGGAGGTCGTCGGCGCCGCGCCCCAGGGACCGATCCCCTCCGAGGACGGCGCCGCCGCGCTGTTGCTGGTGCCGGTCGAGGCCGA
>NZ_JAALEF010000483.1:0-3019 GCF_014145245.1 Dietzia sp. B44
ACAGCGGCCCGTGCACACCGTGTCGACGATCTCGACCGCGGCCGAGCCGCCCACCGACGCCACGCCGGCCGACTCCCCCACTTCACGGGACATACCGCCGACGTCCACCACCAGTACGATCACGCCGTCGTCGCGGACCCTGGCGGACCTCAGCGGCCGGGTCAGGAGGCCCGAACCGACGGTGCCTGCGGCGCCGCGCGCCAGGACGGTCCGCACACGCTCGGCGATCGGCCGCTCCGTCACGTCGTCCATCCTCGTCCTCCTGGCAGGGTCGCCCGCCGGCCGGGCACCCGGCCTCTGAAACGGACTCTCATCCATTTCAGCGTCGTTCACCGCCGGTTCCATACCCGTGTCCGCGCCGGATCCTCGTGAGACCGGCCACACCACCGCCCGCGTCCAGGCACCCCTGGCGGGACCGCGGATATGCGCCGCACCCCGCTCACGTGGTGGAATCGGGGGCATGGACGAGTTCAGGGAAGAGCCCTCGAAGTACATCTGGCGATGGACCGTCTGGTCCTGGGTGTGCGTGGGCATCGCCGCCCTCATCGTGATGATGGGCCTGACCGGCGGCGGTTCGCTCACCCCGTGGATCATCGGCGCGCTCGCCGTCGCGGTCGTCGGCGGCGTCGGGTTCGGGTTCGTGCCCCGGGCCTCGCTCGGCCAGACCAGGCGGCCCATGACCACCGGGGCCAAGCGGAAGGCCGCCCGAAAGGGACCCCGGAACAGCTGACGGCCGGAGGCTTCGTGCTAATCTGAACCCGCCTTCGGGCAGCATCGCCGATGTAGTTCAATGGTAGAACTTCTGCTTCCCAAGCAGACAGCGCGGGTTCGATTCCCGTCATCGGCTCAGAGATCGAGGCCCTCCCGTCACGGGAGGGCCTCGAGTCGTCTCACCGGGTGCTCAACGCGGTCAGGAGTCCGGCCCGGGCCGCCCCGGCTCGGTGCGTCCCGGCTCGGTCCGTCCCGACCCCGCCCCTGACGACCCGCCCCTGCCGTTGCCGTTGTCGCCACCGCGGCGACGCAGGAGCTGGAATCCGGGGATGCCCTGGACGGCCTCGAGACACTGCTGCGCCACCTCGAGGATCTGGTGGACCTCGGGAGCCACGGTGTCCAACGAGGCGAGCACCGGCATCACGTCGTTCTCGAGACTGTCTCCCAACGCGGGCAGATGGTCGATGAACTGCACGACCGCCTTGAGCTCCTCGGAATCGACCGATTCGAGGATCTCGTCGGCGATCGGTTCCAGCAGCGCGATGGTCTTGTCCGTCCACACCAGCACCTCTGTGAGGCGGGTCGCCACCCTCCTGGCGGTCTCCGGCGAGAGTTCGGCGTCGACCAACAGTGCCTCGACGACGGGCTTGACGGGCGCCAGCGCGGACTCGGCGAAGTCGACCATCGGCACGATCCGGTCCATGAGCCCGCCCGCCGAGGTCACGAGCCCGTCCGCGGTGTCGACCGTCGAGCCGACGCGCACCACGACCGCGTCCGCCGAGTCCACCGTCGAGTCGACCCTGAGCACCACGCTGTCCGCGACGTCCACGGTCGCACCGATACGAGCCACGATCCCGTCCGCCGAGTCCACGGTCGACCCCACCCTGCCGACGATCCCGTCAGCCGAGTCCACGGTCGACCCCACCCGGGCGACGATCGAGTCGGCGGAGGAGACCGTGCGCTCGACGTCGTCGACCACCCGGTCGGCCCGCGAGACCGTGGTCCGTACCCCGTCGACGGTCTCCGCGGCCGTCACCACGATCCCGTCGATCGACGACACGGTCCGCTCGACCTCGTCCAACAGTCGCTGGACGCGCCGCACGATGGACTCCACGTCCTCCAGGAGCGCCATCACCCGCGCGGGCAGGAGGAGGAACTCCCGCGCCATCGAGAGCTCCCACTCGACCACCCGGAACGCGCTCTGGACGAGGGACGACGGGGACGGGACCCGCACCTGCATGTCAGCCATGGATCGATTCTGCCCGAACATCCCACCCGGGACCTCCCGATCAGCGCACCATGGAGGAAGCGGCGGGCGGACAGACCGGACAGCGTTCCCGGAAGGGGCACGAGATGAACGCACAGCGGGTCACGACCTTCGATGATCTACGGCTCGACGACGCACCCGAGTACGGAGGGAAGTCGGCCAATCTCGGGGAGATGACGGGCGCCGGGCTCGCCGTGCCGCCCGGGTTCGCGATCGGCCAGTCGGCGTATCTGGAGGCGATGGACGCCGGCGGCGTCCGCGCGCGCCTCCACACCGAGCGGGTGCCGGAGGAGGGACTCACCGAGGCCGAGCTCATCGCCAGGTCACAGGACCTGACGCGGACCGTCGCGCAGGTGGAGCTGCCGGCCCGGCTGCGCGAGTCGATCCTCGAGCACTACCGCGCGCTGGGCACCGACGTCCCGGTCGCGGTCCGTAGCTCCGCCCCCGCCGAGGACGCCGGCGACACGTCATTCGCCGGGATCCACGAGTCCTACACCGACGTCGTCGGCGGGGACGCCCTGCTCGACGCGGTCCGCAGGTGCTGGTGCTCGCTGTGGTCCCCGCGGGCGATGACCTACCGGGCGGTGTCGGGGTACGACGAGGAGCCCTCCATCGCCGTGGTCGTCCAACGGATGGTCCGCTCCGACACCTCCGGGGTGGCCTTCACCGCGGACCCCCGCACCTCCCAGACCGACCGGGTGGTGATCGAGGCGGCCTTCGGACTCGGGGAGGTCGTCGTGGGCGGGAAGGTCGAACCCGACACCTACGTCGTCGCCAAGTCCGACCTGCGCATCCTCACCGCCCACGTGGGCCGGAAGGTCGCGCGGATCGTCGCCGGCCGCACCGGGGACGGGCTGGTGCCCGTCCCCGAGGAGATGCAGACCGCCCGCGTCCTCGACGACGAGCAGGTCCGTGCCGTCGCCCGGCTGGCGATGGCGTCCGAGGCGCACTACGGCACACCGCAGGACACCGAGTTCGCGATCGAGGACGGCGAGCTCTACCTCGTCCAGGCCCGGCCGATCACCACCCTCGCGGGTCGGG
>NZ_JAALEF010000484.1:0-5866 GCF_014145245.1 Dietzia sp. B44
GCGCCTGATTCGGGGCTCACCCCTCGACGTCGGCCTTGAGGTTGGCCAACAACTGGTGCTGGATCCGCTTGAGCCCGGCCGGGGCGAAGGTCCGCTCGAAGAACCCGCCCACTCCCCCGGCCCCGTCCCACGACGTGGTCATCTCCACCAGCGCACCGCCGGTGGCCTCGCGGACCGTGTAGGTGGTGGCCATGGACGAGTTGGCGTCCTTCTCCACCAGCGACCAGTGCGCCGCGGCCTCGTCCACGGTCACCGTGGCCTTGACGTCCCGGCTGCGCTTCTTGGTGGCCTGGAGGTTCCACGCCGCCACGGTGCCGTGCCCCTGGCCGCCCTCGATCAACCTGTACGCGGTGAACTGCTCGGGCTGGATCCGGGGACGGACCTGGGCGTAGTCCGCGATCGCGGCCGTCACGGTCGCGACGGGCGCCTCGATGACGATGGTGTTGCTGGCGGTGACCCTGCCCATGATCGTGACTCCTCCTCTGCCTGACCACGTCGCGCCCGCCGGAATCGCCGGTGGCGGCGCCCTCGACAGGGGCGCGTCAGACCACCACCATCGTGCCCGATCCCTCCTGCCGCCGAGCACGCCACCTCGCCCCGATCTTCCGGAGCTCCTCGAGCCAGAGGATCGACGAGCCCACCGCGACCGCCAACAGCCACTCGTCCGCGTGCAGCGGGGTGGTGTCGAAGATCCCCTGGAGGAAGGGCACCTGGACCACGGCCACCAACAGCAGCGGGACCGCCGCCAGTGCCACCCAGATCGGGGCGTTGTGCGCCATGTCCCGGGAGAACACCGAGCCGTCCGTGGAGCGGACGTTCATCAGGTTGAACACCTGGAAGAACACGAAGGCGGCGTAGGCGAGGGTGGTGGCGAACAACGGCACGCCCGCGCGCTCGGGGAACAGCGTCTCCGCGAACGCGAGGACCAGCAGTGTCCCGGTGGCCATGACCACGCCCAGCCACAGGATCCGCACCAGTCGTGACGGGGTGAGGATCTGCTCGTCCGCGGGTCGGGGCGGCCGCCGCATCGCGTTCTTCTCCACGGGCTCCACACCCAGCGCCATGGCGGGCGGGCCGTCCATGACGATGTTGACCAGCAGGACCTGCAGGGCGGTGAACGGCACGGCCGCCAACCCGAACAGCCCGCTGGCGAGGAACACCAGAACGAACGCCCACGCGGTGGTGAGCTGGAACTTCACGAACTTCACGATGTTGTCGTAGATGCCGCGGCCCTGCTCGACGGCCGAGACGATGGTCGCGAAGTTGTCGTCCGTGAGCACCATGTCGGCCGCACCCTTGGACACGTCGGTGCCGGTGATCCCCATCGCGATCCCGATGTCGGCCTGACTCAGCGCGGGTGCGTCGTTGACGCCGTCCCCGGTCATGGCCACCACGTCCCCGCCGGACTGCAGGGCCCGGACCATCCGGATCTTGTGCTCGGGGGACACCCGGGCCAGGACTCCCAGGCCGGGGGCACGTTCGGTCAGCTCGTCGTCGTCGATCCCGTCGAGATCGACCCCTCGCACCGCCTCCCCCTCGATCCCCAGGTCACGGGCGATCGACGAGGCCGTGACGAGGTGGTCGCCGGTGATCATGTGAACCGAGATGCCCGCCTCGCGTGCCACCCGGATGGCCTCGGCGGCCTCGGACCGGGGCGGGTCGACGATGCCGACCACGGCGAACACGGTCAGGCCGCGCACCTCGTCGAGGAGCACGCTCTCATCTACTCCGGTCTCGCCGGATCCGTCCTCGCCTGGTGCCGACTCGAACGGGCGCCCCGCCACGAGCAGGGTCCGCAGGCCCCGCTCCGCGAGCTCTTCGGTCGCGAGACGGATCGCCTCGTGCAGCTCGTCGGTGAGCTCCACGGCGTCCGTGCCGTTCCACACGTGGGTCGACCGGGGCAGCAGCGCACCGGTCGCGCCCTTGGCGCTGAGCGCGAGCTCCCCGCCCGGTGAGCGGTTGACGGTGGCCATGAACCTGTGGTCGGAGTCGAAGGGCACCTGGGCCACCCGCGGCCGTGCGGCACGCAGTCCCTCCACGTCGAGCCCGCACTTGGTGGCGGCCACGAGGAGAGCGCCCTCGGTGGGGTCGCCGACGAGTTCGCCGTCGGTCACGATCGCGTCGTTGCACAGCGTCATGGCGACCGCCGCCCTCCGGAGGTCCGGAACGGCATCCGGATCGGACGACAGGACCGTGCCGGTCGCCTCGTATCCGGTCCCGGTGACGGTGTAGGCGGAACCGCCCGCGACGATCCGCGTCACGGTCATCTCGTTGAGGGTGAGGGTCCCGGTCTTGTCCGTGGCGATGTGGCTGGTCGACCCGAGGGTCTCCACCGCCGCGAGGTTCTTGATGATCGCCCCCTCACGGGCGAGCCTCGCGGCGCCCATCGCGAGGGTGAACGCCACCACGGCGGTGAGGCCCTCCGGGATGGTGGCCACGGCGAGCGAGACCGCGCTGAGGAGCATGTCCTCCCAGGACTGCCCGCGCACCAGTCCGATCCCCATCACCAGCGTCACCACGACCAGCGCGATCACGGTGAGGACCCGGGCCAGGACCCCGATCCGCCGTTGGAGCGGCGTCTGCTCACCGCCCGCCCCGCCGAGCAGCTCGGCGATCGCCCCCATCTCCGTGCGCTCACCGGTCCCCGTGACCACCACGCGCGCCCGACCGCGGGTGACCTCGGTGTTCATGAACACCATGCCGGTGCGGTCACCGAGCGGCGCGTCCGCGGCGGCCACAGCATCCGCCGCCTTGTCCACGGGGACCGACTCGCCGGTCAGGGCCGACTCCGCCACCTGGAACCGGGAGGCCTCGAGGACCCGACCGTCAGCGGGGACCCGGTCGCCGGATTCCACCACCACGACGTCCCCCGGGACGAGGTCCGCGCTGTCCACCTCCACCTCGGCACCGTCCCGCACCACCCGGCTGTGCGGCACCGCCATGTCGCGCAACGCGGCAAGGCTCTCCTCGGCGCGGGTCTCCTGGACGTAGTTCAGCACGGTGTTGAGCACCACCACCAGGAGGATGACGACCGGGGTCTCCCACTCGCGCGAGATCACGGCGCTCACCACGGCGGCCACCGCGAGAACCATGATCATGGGGTCGCGGAGCAGCCGCAGGACCCGTCTCCAGGCCGGCACCCCGGCCGCCACCGGCAGGGTGTTGGGACCGTGCTCGGCGAGACGACGCGACGCCTCGGCGCGGGTCAGGCCGTTCGACCCCGCGCCGAGGCGGGAGACCACCTCTGCGGTGGACAGTGTGTGCCAGGGGGTGCGCCGGTCCGTCTCCGGGGCGCGGTCCGTCGTCGTCATCCCCCCATCGTGCCCGGTCAGCTGCCCCGGGCGATCCACTCCTCCAGATGTGGGGACTCCTCGCCCACCTTCGTGCCGTCACCGTGGCCGGTGTGGACCAGGGTCTCGGCGGGCAGGGTGAGGATCCGGTCGCGGATCGAGGTGATGATGGTCGGGAAATCGGAGTACGACCGTCCCGTGGCACCGGGCCCTCCGGAGAACAGGGTGTCGCCGGAGAACAGGACGCCCGCCTCGGGGACGTGGAAGACACACGAGCCCGGCGAGTGGCCGGGGGTGTTCATGACCGTGAACCCGGTCCCGGCGATCTGGAAGACCTGCCCGTCCTCGAGGTCCTCGTGGGCGACCGTCGGGTGGGTCTCCTCCCACAGCATCTGGTCGCCGGGGTGGACGAAGACCCGGGTGTCGAGCTCGCGGGCGAGCTCCGGGGCGACGGTGATGTGGTCGTTGTGGGCGTGCGAGCACAGGATGCCCTTGACCGTGCGCCCGGCCACCGCGTCGATGATCGGCTGGGCGGTGTGGGCGGCGTCGATGACGTACACCTCGGAGTCGTCACCGAGGATCCAGATGTTGTTGTCCACCTCCCACTCGCCGCCGTCGAGGGCGAAGACGCCGCTCGTCACGACCTTCTCGATACGCAGGCCACCGGCATTGCCGGCACTCGTGTACGTCTCGCTCACAGGGTCACCACCGATCGGAGGACGGATCCGGACTTCATGGCGCCGAACGCGGCCTCGACCGCGTCCAGACCGATGCGTTCGCTGACGAACTTCTCCAGCGGCAACCGCCCCTGCAGATGCAGGTCGACCAGCATCGGGAAATCGCGCTCGGGGAGGCAGTCGCCGTACCAGGAGGACTTGAGCGAACCCCCGCGGCCGAAGAAGTCGAGAAGCGGCATCTCCAGCCGCATCTCGGGCGTGGGCACGCCCACCAGGACCACCGTGCCCGCGAGGTCACGGGCGTAGAAGGCCTGCTCGTAGGTCTCGGGCCGACCGACCGCGTCGATCACCACGTCGGCGCCGAAGCCGCCCGTGAGTTCCTGGATGGCGGCCACGGGGTCCGTGCCGGAGGAGTTGACCACGTCGGTGGCCCCGAACTCGCGCGCCCACTCGAGCTTGGTGTCGTCGAGGTCCACGGCGACGATGGTCGAGGCCCCCGCCAGGCGGGCACCCACGACCGCGGCGATGCCGACACCGCCGCACCCGATCACGGCGACGGACTGGCCGCGCGTGACGTTGCCCGTGTTGACCGCGGCCCCGAGGCCGGCCATCACGCCGCAGCCCAGCAGTCCCGCGACGGCCGGATCGGCCGCCGGGTCCACCTTGGTGCACTGCCCCTCGTGGACGAGGGTCTTGTCGATGAACGCACCGATACCGAGCGCCGGGCTGAGCTCCGTGCCGTCGGTGAGGGTCATCTTCCTGGACGCGTTGTGCGTGGCGAAGCAGTACTGCTGCTGGCCGCGCTTACAGGCCCGGCACTCGCCGCAGACCGCGCGCCAGTTCAGCACCACGAAGTCGCCCTCGGCCACGTGCGTCACCCGGTCACCGACGGTCTCCACGATCCCCGCGGCCTCGTGACCGAGCAGGAAGGGGTACTCGTCGTTGATGCCGCCGTCGCGGTAGGCCAGATCGGTGTGGCAGACGCCGCACGCCTGCACGCGGACGACGACGTCGTTCGGTCCCGGATCGGGGACGACGACGTCGACGAGCTCGACATCCGCACCCTTGGTACGGGCGATGACGCCCCTGACGGTCTGTGACATACCCAGTTTCTCCTCGAGGTCGGTTCGGCTCGGGGCCGGATCAGGCGGAGCCCCGGCCCGGACCCCTCCCACCCTGCCACATATGCAGGACCGGCCATTCGTCTGCACGCGAAACGACCGGAGCCCCGGACACCTGTGGTGTCCGGGGCTCCGGCGGGTCGAGCGGTCTGCTCGAGGGGTCCGATCAGACGGCGACGCCGTTGGCACGCAGCCACGGCACGGGGTCGATCCACTGGCCGGCGGGGTTGCGCACGCCGAAGTGCAGGTGCGGGCCGGTCGAGTACCCGCGGTTGCCCACGGTGCCGATGACCTGACCGGCGTGGACGCGCTGGCCCACCGAGACGTAGTTCTGGTCGTTGTGGCCGTACTCGAGCAGGTACCCGTCGTCGGTCTGGATGCGGATCCACAGTCCGTAGCCCGAGGCCGGGCCGGCGGCGACGACCGTGCCGGACTTGGCGGCGAACATCGGCGTACCGATCGGGGCACCGAAGTCGGTGCCGTTGTGGAAGGTCCCCCAGCGCGGACCGAAGCCCGAGGTGATGGGGCCGAAGGTCGGGGCGTGGGCACCGCCGACGGCGGCGGACGGCGAACCGAGCGAACCGAACATCGCGGGATCGATGGCGTACTCCCGCAGCTGCGCCTCGTTCAGGCCGATGCCCTGCGCGAACTCCTGGGCCATCTGGCCGAGCTGGTTGACGTCGATGTCGGCGGACTGGGCGGACGCGGCGGGGGCCGCGGCCATCGCGACGCCACCGGTGAGAGCGGCACCGGCCACGGCGCCGGCGACGATGCGGCC
>NZ_JAALEF010000485.1:0-1183 GCF_014145245.1 Dietzia sp. B44
CTCGCCCCGCGAGGGCGGAGACGATCGCGTCCTCCGTGGCCCGGCTCCCCGCCGCGAGAGCGCCCGCCAGAGAAGGAGTCTCGGCGACGATCCGGAGTCGCTCACGCACGGCCTCCGCGGCGGGTTCCGGCACAGAGTTCCACGAGTCCCGGATCCCGCGCACGACCGCCGTCAACGGGGGCTCGTCCGCCGGCCGGCGCGCGATCGCGTCCGCGATGAGGGGGTCGTAGGGGTCGTCCACGAGCAGCGCCGCCTTGGTCGGGAAGTGGCGGAAGAGGGTCATCTCGCTGACGCCCGCCCGTCCGGCGACGGCCGCCGTGGTGACGCCGTCGTACCCGCGGTCACCCATCAGCTCCAGGGCGGCACGGAGCAGTCGTTCGCGCGTCTGCTCGGACCGACCCATACCCAGAATGTTAGTGACTAACACCAGGGGCGCGCAATCCCCATGCCCGAGGCGGCGCCCTGTCGCACGAACGACAAAGGCCCCCTGACCGGATTCTCACCCGGTCAGGGGGCCTCATCGTGGTAGCGGGGACAGGATTTGAACCTGCGACCTCTGGGTTATGAGCCCAGCGAGCTACCGAGCTGCTCCACCCCGCGTCGTTTGCGTCTATGACACTACGTGCCAGTCACCTCGGAAGGCAAATCGGTGGACGCGAAACGAACGGAACATGACCCAACTCACACCGGGGGTGACATATCCCCTGGTCAGGTCAGTTCCCGAGGGCCTGGTAGGCATCGACCGCCTCCTGCAGATCCTCGAGAGCCTGTCCCAGCGCGGACAGGTCACCGCCCTGTGCCGAACGGACCGCGTTCAGCGCCTGATTGATGTCCCGCACCGCGGCCGCCCGCTCGGCGTCGTCTCCGCCGCCGGTGGCGGGCGCCGCCGGGCGCGGAACGCTCGGCCGGGACGCGCCCGCGACCTCACCCTCCGCCTCCGCCTCGGCCTCACCGCTCTCGTCGATCCGCACGACGTCCGGGTCGGCCTCGATGCCCACCTGGCGCAGTGCCTCGTAGAGCGTGGGCGCATAACCCACCGCGCGGTCATAGGAGACCATCACGCGCAGCAACCGCGGGAACGCCGAGTCCTGGTCCTTGCGCTGGGTGTAGATCGGCTCCACGTACAGGACCGAGTCGTCGGCCAACGGCAGCGCCAGGAGGTTGCCCTCGGTGATCTCGGCGG
>NZ_JAALEF010000485.1:1272-6131 GCF_014145245.1 Dietzia sp. B44
TGTCCTGCGCCTGGTTGGGTCCCTGTGCGAGGGGCTCGGTGGGGCGCTGCACGCGAACCGTGATGTCGCCGTAGGTGTCCGGGTCCGAGCTCGCCGACATGTGCGCCGCGAGGAACTCGCGCTCGTACCCGCGGAACGCGGAGATCAGCTGGAACGACGGTTCGTCCGACTCGGGATCGGTCGGGTCGGAGACCACCACGTAGTACGGCGGCTGACTGGGGCCCTCCACCGGGCCTCGGTTGGCGGCCTGCGCACCCGCCGGCCCGCCGGCCGGCCCGCCCGCGGGCGGGGTCGGGTTCTGGATCGACGAGGTCACGGTGGGATCGGAGGGCACCGACCAGAAGGCGTCGTTGGTGAAGAACTGGCCCGGGTCGTCGACCTGGTACTTGGCCAGCAGCTCACGCTGGACCTTGAACAGGTCCTCCGGGTAGCGCAGGTGCTCCTCGAGCTCCTCCGAGATCGCGTCCCGCGGCTGCACGATGCCGGGCAGGGCCTTCATCCAGGTCTGCAGCACCGGATCCGACTCGTCGAACGCGTAGAGGTCCACCGTGCCGTCGTAGGCGTCGACCGTGGCCTTGACCGAGTTGCGGATGTACGAGACCTCCTCGTCCGGCAGCACCCGGCCGCCGGCCTCGTTGGTCGAGTCCGCCGTCATCGCCTCCAGCGAACTCAGCTCGGCGTACGGATAGGTCTTGAGCGTGGTGTACCCGTCGACGATCCACTTGATCCGTCCGTCGATCACGGCCGGGTACGTATTGGTGTCGGTGGTCAGCCACGGGGCGACCTTCTGGACACGGTCGCGGGGGTCGCGGTCGTAGATGATCTTGGAGTCGTCGCCGATCAGGCTGGACAGCAGGATGTTGCGCTCGGCGAACCTCAGCGCGTAGGCCGTGCGGTTGATCCAGCCGCCGATCGGGACCCCGCCCTCGCCGGTGTAGGTGTACTGCTGGGTGTCCGTGTCGTACTCGCGCGGGCCCTCGCCGTTGTCGCCGACGATGGCGTAGTCGGGGTCGGACTGGGCGATCAGCGGACCGAAGTAGGTCCGCGGCTGGGTCACCGGGATCACCATCTCCTGACCACTGGCGATGGCCTCGAGGTCGGAGACTTGGAAGTTCGGCAGTCCGCCGCGATCCGAGCCGGCGTCGTCCGCGATCTCGTTGACACGGTTGGCGGGCGCGGAGACGAATCCGTTGCCGTGGGTGTAGACGGTGTGCCGGTTGATCCAGTCCCGCTGGTTGGCCTGCAGGGACTCCGGGTTGAGCTCACGGGCGGCCACGAGGAAGTCCCGCATCTCACCGTCGATCGTGTACCTGTCGATGCCGAGCGTCTCGGGGAAGCCGTAGAAGTTCCGCAGCTGGTGCAGCTGGGTGAACGTGGGCGAGAGGACGTTGGGGTCGAGCACGCGGACGTTGGACAGCGTCGTGACGTCCGAGCCCGCCTCCCGCGGGTTCGGGTCGGCCGAGCCCCAGTTCTCTATGTAGGTGACGCGGTCGTCCCCGATGTCGTACGCGGCCCGCGTGGCCTCGATGTTGCGGGCGATGTACTCCCGTTCCTTCTCGGCGCGGTTGGGGTTGACGGAGAACTGCTCCACGGCGAGCGGCCAGGCCGAGCCCACCACGAGCGCGGAGAACAGCAGGAGCACGGTGGCGAGCGCGGGGATGCGCAGGTCCCTGATCACGATCGCGGAGAAGAAGGCGATCGCGCAGACGATGGCCACGGAGAACATGAAGATCTTGGCCGGGATCAGCGCGTTGACATCGGTGTGTCCGGCACCGGTGAACGTCGCGTTCTCCCGGAACAGCAGCTCGTAGCGGTCGAGCCAGTAGGCGGCCGCCTTGAGCAGGATGAACAGTCCGGCGAGGCTGACCAGCTGGATCCGCGCGGCGCGGGTCAGCGCACCCTCACGCGCTCCGGGACGGAGCCCACCGAACAGGTAGTGCGTGACGAGATTGGCGAGGAAGGCCAGGACCACGGCCACCATGAGCCAGGTGACGATCGACCGCCACAGCGGCAGCTCGAAGGCATAGAAGGAGATGTCGAGCCCGAACTGCGCATCCGTCTGACCGAACGGCGTGGAGTTGAAGAACGCCAGGACCGACTGCCAGCCCGACTGCGCCACCGAACCGGCGAGGAGGCCGATCGCGACAGGGACCCACAGCACCGTCTTGGCCGGCGAGTCGCCGAGAGCCGCCCGGTACCTCGCCAACGCATCGGGCATCCCCGGCTGTGCCAGGAACACCGGCCGGTACCGGAAGGCCAGCAGGATCCCCGCGGCGATCGCGAGTCCCACCAGGAGGGCGACCACGACGAACAGACCGATCCGCGTGAGCAGCTCGGTCCTCATCACACTGGTGGCGTCGACCGAGCCGAACCACAGCCAGTTGGTGTAGGTGGAGTTGATCCTCGGCAGTACCTGGATCAGGACGATGAGGATGACGATGGAGATGGCGACGGCTCGGCCGCGACGTGAGATCGCGATCGGCCGACCGGGATTACCGGGTGGGCGGACGGACACCGGGGAAGCTCCTGGACTGCTGGGGCGGACATGCTCGTGGAACCCACCTTACGGAAAAGCGTCGCCTCACCCGCAGGTCGGTGGCTCTCCCCCGGAAACGGCCTCCTCCAGCGCCTCCAGCGCGCCCCGGAGGGTGTCCACCTCGATCAGGCGGATGCCACCCGGTGGGTCCTGCACGGCTTCCGCACAGTTTCCGGCGGGGACGAGGAACTCGGTCGCCCCCGCATCCCGGGCGGCACGGATCTTGTGCGTGATCCCCCCGATCGGCCCGACGGTTCCGTCGACCCGGATCGTGCCCGATCCGGCGACCTCGGCCCCGCCGGTCAACTCGCCCGGGGACAGCTTGTCCACGATCGCGACCGCCAGGACCAGCCCCGCCGAGGGGCCGCCGACGTTCGGGTCGATGTTGATCTCGACGTCCGTCCCGTCGGCCGGTGTGTCGCCGACGAGGATGCCCAGGCGGCCCTGGTCGGGATCGCCGTCCGGTCCGGCGGGCTGCAACGTCGTCGTCGTCGTCTCCTCGCGCCCGTCCCTGGTGAACCCGATCCGGACCTCGTCGCCCGGACGGTGGGCGCTGACCTGCTCGACCACCGCTGTCGAATCCGAGACCCGCTCCCCGGCGATCGAGGTCAGGATGTCGCCCTCACGGAGGAGGTCGGCCGCCGCGCCCTCCGGGTCGACGGCCTCGACCCGGGGCTGCATCGGGATCCCCAGGTACCCGTAGGCGGCGGCCTCGGCCGAGTTCTCCGACCCCACCATCTCCGCGGCGTTGGACTCGCGGACCTCGTCCCTCGACCGTTCCGGGGGGAAGACCTGGTCGCGGGGGACCACCATCTGCACCGGATCCAGCCAGAACCTCATGGCGTCGAGCAGGGTCAGGTTGTCGCGGACCGCGACCGTCGTCATCCGTAGTGCTCCGGAGGTCTCGTCCGCCTCACGCCCGCTGACCTCGACGACGGGGACCGTCTCCACCCCGTCGCCACGCTCGACCTCGACCTCCCCGAGGGTGTCGTAGGTGGGCCCGGGGCCCATGGCCACGAGCGGCACGGTCGCCGACGTGGACAGGACGAGCAGCAGCACCGCCGGGACCAGAGCGGCGAGGAGGGTCAGCAGTCGGCGACTCACGGGGGCAAGGGTAGTCCGCGCGGGCGGAACCGTGACGTCGCGCCCGGACCTGCGCACCCGTCGGGCTGTACCGTTGTGGCATGAACCAGCCCTTCGGTTTCTCCGCTTCCGATGACGACGGTCGCGACGACGACCGGGGCCGCGACCCGGGCGGCCCCGGCGGTTTCGACCCCTCCCAGTTCGGTCAGTTCGGCCAGATGCTCTCCCAGTTCGGGCAGATGCTCGGCTCCATGGGGTCGGCGATGACCGGGCCCGGCGCCTCCGGCCCGGTGAACTACCAGCTCGCCCGCACCGTGGCACTGCAGGCCCTCGGCCGTACCCCGGTCGTGAGCGAGGCCTCCGGCACCGCCGCGCAGGAGTCCGTCCGGCTGGCCGAGCTGTGGCTGGACGAGACCACGGTGTTCCCCTCCGGCGTACACCGGACCGAGGTGTGGACCCCCCAGCAGTGGGTCGAACAGTCCCTCCCCACATGGGAGAAGATCTGCACCCCGGTCGCCGAGCAGATGAACTCGGCCACCAAGGGGGCGATGCCCGAGGAGGCGCGCCAGCTCGCCGGCCCGCTCCTGGGAATGCTCGACCAGATGGGCGGCATGGGCTTCGGGATGCAGCTCGGCCAGGGACTGGGCAAGCTCGCCCCCGCCGTGCTGTTCTCCTCCGAGGTGGGGCTCCCGTTCGGGGACGACGGCGTGGCCGCCCTGTGCCCGACCGCGATCGACGCGTTCGCCGAGGAGCTCGAGCTGCCCCGCCAGGAGGTCGTGGTGTTCCTCGCCGCGCGCGAGGCCGCGCACATCCGGTTGTTCGCCGGAGCGCCCTGGCTGCGGGCTCGGGTGCTGGCCACCGTCGAGGAGTACGCCCGCGGGATCCGGGTCGACACCTCGGGGCTCGACGACCTGGCCTCGGGTCTCGACCCGTCCATCCTCCAGGACCCCACCAAGCTCCAGGAACTGCTGTCCGGCGGCGCGGGCGCCATCGGCCCCAAGGTGACGAATGTCAACGAGGCCGCGCTCGGCCGCCTCGAGACGCTGCTCGCCCTGGTCGAGGGCTGGGTCGACGCTGTCGTCACCGCCGCGGTCGGTGACCGACTGCCCAGCGCGGACAAGCTGCGCGAGATGTGGCTGCGACGCCGGGCCACCGGTGGCGCGGCCGAGCAGGCCTTCGCCGGTCTCGTCGGTCTCGAACTGCGCCCGCGGAAGGCGCGCGAGGCCTCGGAGCTGTGGCG
>NZ_JAALEF010000486.1:0-1039 GCF_014145245.1 Dietzia sp. B44
TCCGGCGGGCGATCGTGGCGGTCGACGACCAGGTGGACGTCCCGCCGGCCCTGAGCTCGCTGATCGCGGGGCTGGGCGAGGCGCTGGAGTTGCTCACCCGGCGGGTGGCGGCGGATCCCGACGCGCCCACCGACGCCGAGGTGCACCGGACCCTGCGGGCGGTGGCGGCGCGGGCCAAGCGTGAGCTCGTTCCGGGCTCCGGCCTGACGGAGACCGTGATGCTGGCCCAGATCCGCTCGATCCTCGTGGACATGATGCAGGTGGCGGGGCTGAGCAAGATCTCGGCGCTGGCCACGCTGCCCCCCACGGTGCGCACGCCCGCCGTGGAGCCGGAACTGCTGGAGGAGTGGCCCGAGTCCCCCGACCGTCCGGCCACCGTCATGCCCCCGCTCAGGGCGACACGAGCCTCCATGGCTCGGTATGACGATAGAAAGAGGTCCTCTTGACCGCCCGCCGACCGGTGACCCCGTCACGGGTGATGACCCCCGCCTCCGTCCCCAGTTGAACGGCGCGGGCCGGCAGCCAGGAGCGTCTCAGCACCCTGCGCGGCCGTGCCGCTGTGGCGCGGACACCGGGAAGCTGCGGGGTCGGGCGGACAGTGAGGGTGTCGATCTCCCCGGAGAAGATCCGCTCGTCGTCGGCGTACGCTTCGCCCACCAGGTGGGCGCCGCCCGGTCCGGTGACGGTGGCCTCGCCCACCAGGACCGTTCCGGTCTCGTCCCGGATCAGCGGTACCTCCCTGGCCTCGCCCCGGACCCCGAGCTTGGCGGCGGCCGAACCGGTGGGCAGGTCGTAGGCGCGGGTGGCCGGAGTGGGGTCCTCGGCGACGTACGCGACCTCCATGTCCAGGTTCTCCGTCCGCAGCAGTCGCGTGAGCAGCGCGGCCAGGCCGGCGTCGGTGCCGCACACCACCACCCGGCGTCGATGTCCGATCTCGTACAGCGCGCGGTTCACATCGTCCTTGGTGGGCACCTCACTGCACTCCACGCGCGGGTGCTCGCCCAGGACGGTCGGTACCGGCGCCGAGCCGCAGCGGATG
>NZ_JAALEF010000046.1:0-3614 GCF_014145245.1 Dietzia sp. B44
GCGGACTTCATGGCCTCGCCCAGGCCCCGCGAGCGCTCGTGCGGGTTCCCGTCGCGCACCGTGACGCCGCCCCACCGGTTGACGGCGCCGAGGTGGGTGACGAGGTCGTGCACCGTCCACTCCGGGCACGACGGCACAGGAGCAGCCAGGTCGACGGCTGCCGAGTCGCCGCCGCCGGCGAGCGCGAACCGCACCAGACCGACCTGGGCCTCGATCGCGTCGAGCATCCGCTCCCGCGTCAACCTCGCGCTCATACGCGCGTCGCCGCCTCGTTCGATCCGATCGATCCGCTGTCCTCCGTGCCCGCCCTACGGCGGGTGAAGTCGATCTGCCGTCCCGCGTTGGACACCGCCACCACGGTTCCGGTGCCGAACACGCCGTCGCGGTCGAACAGCGAGGCGCTGCCCACCGCCACCCCGGCGTCGCTGAGGTGCTCGTCGGCCTCGATGCCGATGTCGCCCGAACGGGGCAGGCGGGCCAGCGCCACGGTGAGATCGGCGTTGATGAAACCGATGCCCTCGTCGCCCCAGTGGGACATGAGACTGGTGGACTCGGCCAGGGTCACGGCCCGCTGGAACGGGGTCGCGGCCTCACCGGCCACCACGTCCAGTGGATGCAGCCAGAACCGCTTGCGCTGGTCGTTCTGGTGCGCGCTCATGTCGCGACTCCACGCCTCCCCCTCGTCGCCGCTGCCGAAGAACACGTTCGACCCCGGCCGGTTCTCGGTGGGGTCCGCCTCCGGCGGGGCCCCCACCCGTCGTCCCGAGCGCCACACATTTCCCGGTGGCTGCTCGCCGCGGCGCAACTGCACGAGGGTGCCGCGGGCCACCAGCTTTCCGCCCTGGAGCATGCGGACGTCCGCGACCCGGATGCGGTTGCCGGCCCGGACCTCCTCCGTCACCGCGACCAACGGCTCGGTGCGGACAGGCGCGAAGAGGTCCACGGTGAGCCGGGCGGGCTGGAACCCCTCCGCCCCGTGCTCGGCCTCGAGCGCACGGGCCGATGCCACCACGACCGCGGGCCCGTTGACCATGGTCTCCGACCAGGCGCTGCGCGCGTACCTGGTGGGGATGTACGCCCCCGACTCGTCGAGGGTGAAGAACGAACGCTCGCTCATGAGGTCAGCCCACCATTCCGATAGAAGAGGTTGCGGGTCCGGCGGCTGAGGCCGGGCGGGCGCCGCCGGCGGCGGCCCAGGACCGCAGGATGGCCGCGAGCTGCGTCTCGAAGTACTGCTCGGCGCTCGGCGACTCACGCCACACGCTGAGTTCCAGTGACACGACCCCGTGGAGCGAGGCCCAGATCGCGGTGGCCGCCTCGTGCACGTCGGTGGCCCGGAAGACCCCCTCGTCCACCAGCGCGTCGACGATCTCCAGCAGCGGTTCCCTCCACTGCGGGTCGCGCGACTGCGGGTCGCGGCGGTCGGCGCCGACGCGGGGTGAGCGGACGGGCTCCCCCACGACGAGCGCGTACAGCCCCTGGTTCTCCAGCGCCCACCGGCGGTAGGCGCGGCACAGGGAGCGCATGTCGGTCTCGACACTGTCGTGACGCAGCGACTCCCGCAGCGCGTCGGCGAGCATGCGATCCGCCTCCTCCGCGACCGCGGCGAGCAAGCCGGACTTGCCCCCGAACATCGTGTAGATGGCCGTGGTGGAGGTGCCCTGCGAGGCGGCCAGCGGCCGCAGTCCGAGCTGCTCCGGCGCCGCTCCCCGGAGCCTGCGCGTGGCCTCCCTCAGGATCCCCAGCCGGAGGGCCTCGTCGTACTGGGCGTGGGGTGGGGCGCCGGTGGTCGCGCGGAAGGGGGAACGGGTCACCCGGGCAGGGTACGACGACGACGTCGCCATCGCGTCACAACGCCGTGGCGTGTCCAGCGGAACGGTGTGATCCCACCGCCATCACACGGGACTCCCGGCCCCCACGCGGGGCGCGGTGGACGGGCGTGACAACGGTGTCCCACCTGCCGTGACGGCGTTGCCGGGGATCTACGCTGGAGCCCATGCCCACACTGAGCCGTCACGAGTCCGTCTTCGTCCTCCGCTTCTCCGAGCCGGAGAACCCCGCGGACGCCCCGGACAACGCCTTCTCCCCCGACTTCCTGGACTCCCTCGATGCCGCCTTCGACGAGGTCGAGGCGTCCGAGGGGCCGGCGGCCCTGGTCACGACCGGGGCGGGGAAGTTCTACTCCAACGGTCTCGACCTGACGGTGATCGCCTCCGATCCCGCCGGCCTGCCCGCCTATGTCTCGCGGGCCCAGCGGGTGTTCGCCCGGGTCCTGCGGCTCGAGCTACCCACGGTGGCCGCGGTCAACGGGCACGCGTTCGGAGCCGGGGCGATGCTGGCCCTGTCCCACGACCACCGCGTCATGCGCGCCGACCGCGGATTCTGGAACCTGCCCGAAGCGCAGCTGGGGATGCCGTTCCCTCCGGGGATGAACGCGCTCATCACCACCCGGCTGCCCCACACGGTGGCGAGCACGGCCATGCTCACCTCCAAGCGCTATGCGGCGGACGAGGCGATCGCGGCCGGGATAGCCCATGAGGCGGCCGAGGCGGACGCGGTGCTCGACCGCGCGATAACGGTCGCGGCGGAGATGGCTCCGCTCCGGAGTGCCAACTACGCCGGAATCCGTGCAGGACTCGTCGCCGGCGCTCTCTCGCACCTGGATGAGCCGATCACGCGACTCTGAGCGAACTCATCCGGCGGACAATTCCCGCGGCTCGACGGCGGTGAGGTCGCGACTTCCGTCCTCCAACCGGTGCTACATGCCAATACACGGAAGGGCCCGCACCCCGTCTCCCGGGGATGCGGGCCCTCGCGCGTGCGATCAGTTGGCGGCGGCGTACGCCTCCATCACGTCGGCCGGGATGCGGCCGCGATCAGAGACCTCGAAGCCGTTTTCCCGCGCCCATTCGCGAATGGCCTTGGTATCGCCCGAGCCGGACTTGGCGGCGGCCTTGCGCGCCGGCTTGCTCTTGCTTCCGGTCACGGGGTGACCTGCGTCGATGTACGGGGCCATCACCTCACGGAAGGCGTCGGCATTCTCGTCGCTCAGGTCGATGGAGTATTCCTTGCCCTCGAAGGCGAACGAGATGGAATTGGCCTCTTCGCCCAGTTCCGTTCCGTCGATGTCATCGATGTACCTGACCTGGAATTGCTGAGCCATTGATTCTCCTAGCTAGGTGCGACCACTACTACACAACAGTATGCACCAGCACCGGGAAATTATGCCCGGTCACATTTGCCGGCCATTCTCGATAAGTGATCCGTTTATTATGGGATCGAGAACAGTCGGGCCGGTCAGCGGATTAAATCCGTCGAATTCTCCAGGTATAACCGGACAATCAGATCGACTATCTCCGGGTTCGCGCCGAGCGGCGGTGAGGTCACGTCCGCGCCGGCCGCCGCGATCCGGTCCGCGAAGAACCCGGGCGCCAGCAGGTGGGTCGCCACGGCCACCCGGCGATGACCCCGCTCCCTGAACCCGGTGATCGCGTCGGCGACGGTCGGAGTGGCCGCGGAGGCGAACCCGGCGGACACCGGTACCCCGAGGACCCTCTTGAGGGCCGAGGCCAGGGCCCGCGTCTCGGCCTGCGAGGACTCGTCACGGCTGCCCG
>NZ_JAALEF010000487.1:0-1077 GCF_014145245.1 Dietzia sp. B44
GGCTCGGCGCCGTCGAGCTCGGTGAGCAACGCCGCCACCACGCGGTCCCCGACCCCGGAGTCCCCGGACTGGCCGCGGCGGGGAGCGAGGGCGTCGATCTCGTCGAGGAACACCAGCGACGGGGCCGAGTCCCGGGCCTTGCGGAACAGATCCCGCACCGCCTTCTCCGACGAGCCGACCCACTTGTCCATGAGCTCGGCGCCCTTGACCATGTGCACCGTCAGCCGGCCGCTCGCCGCCAGCGCGCGGACGACGAAGGTCTTCCCGCAGCCGGGAGGGCCGTAGAGCAGGACGCCCCGCGGGGGCTGCACCCCCAGACGCTCGAACGAGTCGCGGTGCTGGAGCGGCCACAGGACCGTCTCGGTGAGGGCCTGGCGCACCTCCTCCATGTCGCCGACGTCGTCGAGGGTGATCGATCCCAGGCTCAGCTCCTCGGTCCCCGAGCGGGACAGCGGCCGGATCACGGCGATGGCGCCCATGAGGTCGTCCTGCTCCAGGCGGGCGGTGACAGCCTCGTCGTCCGCGCCGCGGTCGCCATGTATACCGTTGCCGTTGCCGTTGCCCGCGGCGCGGCCGGCAGCTCGCAGCGCGGCCTCACGGGTCAGTGCCCGAAGGTCCCCCGCGACGTAGCCGGGGGTCCGATCCGCCACCGCGGGCAGGTCCAGCTCTCCCGAGGGCACGTCCCGCAGCAGTACCCCGAGCAGTGCGGCACGATCCGCGGAGCCGGGTAGTGGCAGGTCCAGGACGCGATCGCAGACGTCGGGCTCCCTGAGCCGGGCGTCGGCGTCCTCCGGGCGAACACACGTGGCCACCAGTACCGAGCCCGGATGCGCGACGACGGAGCGCAACCGGTCCAGCACCAGGGTGGAGACCGGCTCGGTTTGCGCGGGCAGCAGCGCGTCCACATCGGTGACGAGCAGGATCCCGCCGTTCTCCCGGGTCCGCTCGGCGGCGGCCCGGACGGCTTCGAGTCGGCCCGCCGGGTCCAGGGACCCCACGGACGGGCCGTCGAGCACCTCCAGTCGTCGGTCGCCGGCGACCGACCGCACCAGCGTGGCCTTGCCCACCCCGGGCGGG
>NZ_JAALEF010000488.1:0-1492 GCF_014145245.1 Dietzia sp. B44
CTCGGAGACCGCGTCCCAGTCGGGGATCTCCGAGAACCACACCAACGACGTGATGTACATGAGGTTGTCGGGGCGGTCCATGTGCAACCACAACTGATCCCGCAGCGGAATCCTGACCCTCGTCCTCTCCCCCATCGTCTCCGACCCCCAGCCGCGATCGACCACCGAGCCATCTGCGCTCCACTCCAGGCTAGAACAGGTGTGACCGACATCACGGGGGTTCTCCCGGTTCCCCACGCCTATCGAGGACCACTTGCCGGCCTGGTGAGGAGAGGCGCGGCGGCGGCAGCCCTCAGGCCGGGGCCTCCCAGCCGTCGAAGGTCGCGAACTGACCCTCGATCATCTCGGCGACCCGGCCCGGGTCCGGCACGAGCTCGGCATCGGTGGCGATCCCCACGGACACCGTGCCGTCATAGCTGAAGATGCAGATCCCGAGCGCCTGGTCGCCACTCATCGGCACCCAGCCGAGCATGCCCTCGACCGGGGTTCCCGCGAGCCGCACCTCGGAGACCGGACCGGGTACCGAGGTGAGCTGGCCGACGGTCTTGTTGGCGAACAGGTCGACCACCGCGTGCTGCACCGCGGTGGGGGTGACGGCCACGCCGAGCATGGTGGCGAAGGTGATGTGTGGCTCGAACGAGTAGCGCACCCGGGTCATGGACGTGGTGATGGCCTCGATGAGTTCGTCCGCGTCGTCGATCCCCAGCGGCAGGCGCATGAGGATGAGAGTGATGTGGTTGCCCAGCTCCTCCGGGAGGTCGTCGGTGCTCGGTGTCAGCGAGACCGGCACCATGAGGTTGATGTCGGAGACCCGTCGGTCACCGCGGGCGTCGAGGTACCGGGTGAGCGCCTTGGACACCGCGGCGATCATCACCGAGGTGACGGTGGTGTCGTGCTCCGCCGCCACCCTCTTGACGGCCGCGAGGTCCACCCCGGTGACCCAGGAGACCTTCTTCCGGGCGTGGGCGTGGCCACTCCACGACAGCTCGGGGGAACGGGGCTCGAACAGCAGGCGGAAAACCGAGCGGTAGGTGTTGGTCGTCATGTTGGTGGGATCGATGGTGTCGGCGAGGGATTCCACGACACGCGTGGGCACCCGGGACAGCTCCCCGCCCGGGGCCACCACGTCCCTGGTCAGTCGCGCCATCGTCACGGGGTGTCGCGCAGACCCAGGACCAACTGGGTCAGCCGGACGCCGTCGACCATCGCGTGCTGGACCCGGAACAGGACCAGCGCACCCTCCCGCCCGGCCTCCCGCCCGGCCTCGTGGCCGTGGCCGTGGTAGCCCCTCGAGGAACTCGGCCCGCCACAAGGGGCGGTCGTCAGGGAGCTGGATGCTCATCTGCTCGGAGACGTACGCCTCGGCCTCGGCCCGCCCGCCCGGCGCGGGGAGCCGCCCGCGGATCAGGTGGTGGGAGAGGTCGAAGTCGGGATCGTCCTCCCAGTACCACCGCCTGCCCTCGCGAACCGGGACCCGGCGGAACACCGGGTG
>NZ_JAALEF010000489.1:0-1321 GCF_014145245.1 Dietzia sp. B44
TCGGCGTCGAGGTGGTTGGTGGGCTCGTCCAGCAGGAGCACCTCCGGCTGCTGCGCCAACGCCCGGGCGATCGACACCCGCTGGCGTTCGCCCCCCGACAGGGCCAGGACGTCGCGGGCCGCCAACCCGGCCAACCCCACACGGTCGAGCACGGTGTCCACCACGTCGGCGTCGTCGGTCCCGAACGGCTCGAACAGCCCGCGTGTCACCGTCCGGCCCAGTCGCACCGACTCCCGGACCGTGATGCCACCCAACGAGACCGGCTCCTGAGTGCTCACGCCCACCGTCCGCGCCAGGGCCCGCCGGCGGAGCGAGGTGATGTCGTCGCCGTCGAGGCGCACCAGTCCGGCGGTCGTGGGCAGGGCCCGGTAGCAGGTGCGCAGCAGGGTCGTCTTGCCACTGCCGTTGGGGCCCACCAGCGCGGTGACCCGGCCGGGTGCGATGGTCAGGTCCACCCCCTCGAGGATCCGGCGACCCCCGAGGTCGGTGGAGACGTCGGCCGCGGTCAGTGTGGTCACGTCGCCGACCTTCCGTAGCGCCGCCACAGCATGATCAGGAACACCGGACCCCCCACGATCCCCGTGACGACGCCCACCGGGAGTTCGGCACCGTCGCTGACGGACCGGGCCGCGATGTCGGCCAGCACCAGGGCCACCGCCCCGAGCACCGCGGCCGTCGGCAGTAACCGGGCCGACGTGCGCCCGGTGACGTACCCGGCGAGGTGCGGGATGAGCAGTCCGATGAACCCGATGGTCCCGGAGACCGCCACCGCCCCCGCGGTGAGCATCGAGACCAGCAGCAACATGAGCAGCCGGAACCGCGGGACGTTCATGCCCATGGCCGTGGCGCCGTCGTCGCCGGTCAGGAGGAGGTCCAGGTGGCGGCTGGACAGCATCACCAGGACGCCCGCGACGGCGAGGATCGAGACCGGGGCCAGGAGCATGGTCCACCCGGCGTCACCGAACCCGCCGGCCAGCCAGCGCATGACGGTGCCCAGTTGGTGGTCGTCGCCCAACACCAACAGCGTGAACGTGTTGAGCGCGCCGAACATCATCGTCAGAGCCGCCCCCACCAGCACGATCGCCGTGGTGTCGTGCGCGCGACGGGCCACCAGGACCACCCCGGCCAGTGGCAGCAGGGCGCCGAGGAAGGCGGCCATCGGGAGCGTGAAGACGCCCCACATCCCGGCACCCACGCCCAGGACGGTCAGGACCACGACGCCGAAGCCGGCCCCGGACGACACCCCCAGCAGGTACGGGTCGGCCAGTGGGTTGCGCGTGACCGCCTGGGCGACGCCTCCCGCCACCGCGAGGGACGCGCC
>NZ_JAALEF010000490.1:0-1832 GCF_014145245.1 Dietzia sp. B44
CGTCGCCGCCGACCTCAGCGCACCCCCGGGCGGCGCGGGGATCACGCCCGTGGCGGTCGACGTGACCGACTCCGTGTCGCTCCGGGCGCTCGCCGATCGGGTCCGCGCGGACCACGGCCGCCTGGACGCGGTGGTCACCTTCGCCGGGATCCTGGGGATCGGGCCGCTCGCCGAGACCGACCCCGAGCGGGTCCAGCAGATGCTCGACGTGAACGTCATGGGGACCGTCCGCACCGTGCACGCGATGTTCGACCTGCTCCGCGCGAGTAGCGGACGGGTGGTCCTCATCAGCTCGGAGACCGGCCCCCAGCACGGGATGCCGATGAACGGCGCCTACGCCATGAGCAAGCACGCCGTCGAGGCCTACGGGGACTCCCTGCGGCGCGAGCTCATGTTCCTCGGCCTCGACGTGGTGCTCATCCAACCGGGCCCGTTCCGCACGGGGATGACCGCCTCGATCCGGCGGCGCTTCCAGGAGTCGACGCTCCCGGGCTCGCCCTTCGCCGCCATGGCCGCCGTGATGGGGGAGATGGCGGCGGGGGAGGACGACAAGGCCACCGATCCCCGGGTCCTGGCGGAGGCCGTCTGGACCGCCGGGACCACCGCCCGGCCCCGTCACCGCTACGCCGTGAAGTGGGACCTCGGCCGCAGACTCCTGGACCACCTCCCCGTCCCGGTGGTGGACAGGGCGCTCACGCTGGCACTGGGCGGCAGGATCAACGCCAAGCGGCTCGAACTGCGGCGCGAGGCGGCGGACACCCTCAGCGCCGCCGACGCGGAGGTGCGGCCGTGAGCAACCTCGACGCCCGTCCGGAGGAGATCGAGTGCGAGGCGGGCGGATCGCCCGGTGGACCCGAACCCGGGGGCGCCGCGGTGGAGATCATCACCTCCCGTGACGTCCCGCTCGGCGGGCCGCGGGCGATGACGGTCAGGCGGACGCTCCCGCAGCGACAGCGCTCCCTGATCGGCGCCTGGTGCTTCGTCGACCACTACGGGCCCGACGACGTCTCGGCCACCGGCGGCATGGACGTGCCCTCGCATCCGCACACCGGACTCCAGACCGTCAGCTGGCTCTTCGAGGGCAACGTGACCCACCACGACTCCGGTGACAACCACGCGGTGGTCCGGCCCGGCGAGGTCAACCTCATGACCTCCGGGGCGGGCATCTGCCACACCGAGGTCTCCACCCAGGACACGGGTGTGCTGCACGGGGTGCAACTGTGGACGGCGCTCCCCGAGAGGGACCGTGAGAGCGCCGGCCGACGGTTCGAGCACCATGTCCCCGAGGCGGTGGAGTACGAGGGCGGATCCGCCCTGGTCTTCATCGGGTCGCTGCTGGGCTCGTCGTCGTCGGTCACCACGTTCACCCCCCTGCTCGGCGCGGAGCTCCGCCTGGATCCCGGCGCCCGGCTCACCCTCGACGTGGACCCGGGGTTCGAGCACGGCCTCCTGGTGGACGCCGGCGACATCACGCTCGAGGGCGTGACCGTCGCACCCGCCCAGCTGGGCTACACCGGTGTCGGCGAGACCACCCTGACCATCCACAACACCGGATCCACCCCGGCGCGGATGATCCTCATCGGCGGTACGCCGTTCGGTGAGGAGATCGTGATGTGGTGGAACTTCATCGGTCGCGGCCACGACGAGATCGTGCGCTACCGGCAGGAGTGGGAGGACGGGTCGGACCGCTTCGGCCGGGTCGACGGCTACATCGGGAGGAACCCCGACGGGCTCACCCGCCTGCCCGCGCCCACCCTGCCCGGCAGCGTGCTCACGCCGAGGGCGAACCCGGCCGCGCGGGCGCGGGCCGGGGAGGAGGTCTGATCGTGGGT
>NZ_JAALEF010000047.1:0-6109 GCF_014145245.1 Dietzia sp. B44
CAAGACCTTCCCCCGGGTCCGGCGGGTATCCCGGGCGGTGCCCGTCGTCCCGGCGCACGCCCCGCCCGGCCACCGGATTCGGACCCGGGCCGCCGACTACGGGATGATGACCGGGTGAACCAGAGCGAGAGCCCCCGACCGGCGGACGGCGACACCCCGGACGGCGACACCCGGGGCGGTGCGACCCCCGACCACGACCCGCGTCTGTTCCCCAGGGTCACGGCCTACCGGTTCCGGCGCGGCACCCTGCGTCCGGGGCAGCAGCGGAACTGGGAGGAACACTGGCCGACCTACGGCCGCAACGTGGCGGACGACCTCGTCGACCCGCAGGCCCTGTTCGGTCGCGTCGCGCCTCTGATCGTGGAGATCGGCTCCGGGACCGGGACGTCGACCGCGGCGATGGCGGCCGACGAGCCCGATGTGGACGTGCTCGCGGTGGAGGTCTACCAGCCGGGTCTGGCCCAGCTCCTGGGGATGATCCTGCGCGAGGGGCTCGAGAACGTCCGGATGATCCGCGGCGACGGGGTGGACGTGCTGACCAACATGATCGCGCCGTCGAGCCTGACCGGCGTGCGCGTGTTCTTCCCGGATCCGTGGCCCAAGGCCCGCCACCACAAGCGGCGGCTCCTGCAGTCGGGCACGTTCGAACTGATCTCCTCGCGCCTCCGTCCCGGCGGTGTGCTCCACGTGGCCACCGACCACGCGGACTATGCCGACTGGATCGCCGAGACCGGCGACGCGGAACCCTCACTCGAGCGGCTCGACGCCACGACCGGGGCCGGACACGTACCGTTCAGTCTGAAAAGACCCGTGACGAAGTTCGAGGGCAAGGGTCTGCAGGAGGAGCGAGTGATCAACGAGTTCCTCTGGCGTCGTAGAGACTGACAACCCCGTATCTACAAGAAGACCGAGGCAGCAGACGATGACCCCACCTGACGGACCGGACGCCCACGACCTCTCCGACGTGGTGCCGCCCGACGCCCCGGGCCTGGTGCTGCTCGTCTGGGACGCCCCCAACGTGGACATGGGCCTGGGCTCGATCCTCGGCGGCCGTCCCACGGCCGTGTACCGTCCCCGTTTCGACGCGCTCGGGCGGTGGCTGCTCGGGTACGCGGCCGAGTTGTCGGTGACCACCAACGACACCCTCGAGGCCGAGGCGACCGTCTTCACCAACATCGTCCCGGGCACCTCGGACAACGTCCGCCCCTGGGTCGAGGCCCTGCGCAACGTCGGCTTCGCCGTCTTCGCCAAGCCCAAGACCAGCGAAGACTCCGATGTCGACGACGACATGCTCGAGCACATCGACCGGCGCGCCGAGTCCGGCAGGCTCGCCGGTGTCGTGGTGGCCTCCGCCGACGGCCAGGCGTTCCGCGAGCCGTTGGAGGAGCTCGCCGACGAGGTCCCCGTCACCGTCATCGGGTTCCGGGAGCACGCCACCTGGGCCGTCCAGCACGACACGATCCGATTCCTCGACCTCGAGGACATCCCAGGCGTGTTCCGGGAGCCCCTGCCCCGGGTCAGCCTGGAGAACCTGCCCGACGAGGGTGCCTGGCTGCAGCCGCTCCGGCCGCTCACCGCCCTGCTCAACTCGCGTTAGGAGCGCGCAGCCGTGTTCAACTCACTCGGAGGGTTCGTCGCCCGCCGCCGCGTCCCCGTCCTGCTCTTCATGGTCCTGGTCATGGCCGCCCTCAGCGTCGCGGGCAGCATGTTCGGCAACGCCTTCGGTCAGGGGGGCTTCGAGGACCCGAAGAGCGGGTGGGCGACCGCCGAGCGGCTCGAGCAGGAGGCGTACGGCCGCGACGCGCTCGGCGACGTCGTCGTCACCTATCACGCCCCCGAGGGCACCACGGTCGACGATCCCGCGTTCCAGGACCCCGTCCGGGCCTCGCTCGACGCGATCCGCGACGAGTTCCCCGACGAGGTCACCGGCGTGACCAGCTTCGTCTACAACCAGTCCCCCGCCCTGGTCAACCGTGACGAGGGCATCGCGGTGGCCTCGATCCAGCTGGCGGGCGAGGAGGAGGAGATCCTCGAGAACTTCCGGGTGATCGAGAACCGGATCGACGTCGACGGCATCGAGACCGACGTCGCCGGCGTCCAGGCGGTCGCGGGAGCGCTGCAGGACGGCATGGACGCCGACCTCGTCCGGGCGGAGCTCATCGCGCTGCCCCTGGTGTTCGTCCTGCTCATCGTGGTGTTCGGCGGCGTGGTGGCCGCGTTCCTGCCGGTGGCCGTGGGCATCCTGACGATCCTCGGGTCGATCGGCGCCCTGCACCTGCTGTCGTTGGTGGTGCCGGTCAACTCGTTCGCCCAGAACGTGGTCACGCTGATCGGCCTGGGGCTGGCGATCGACTACGGCCTGTTCGTGGTGAGCCGGTTCCGGGAGGAGATGGCCGAGGGGTACCCACCGGTCGTCGCCGTACGCAGAGCCGTGGCCACCGCCGGCCGCACCGTGGTGTTCTCGGCCGTCATGGTGGGCGTGACCCTGTCCGGGCTGCTGATCTTCCCGCAGGACTTCCTCAAGTCGGTGGCCTATGGGGCGATCGCCGCCGTCATCCTGGCCGCGCTGCTGTCGGTGACGCTGCTCCCGGCGGTGCTGGTGATGTTGGGGCACCGCGTCGACATGCTCGGCATCACGCGCCTGCAGCGGCACCGCACCCGCGAGCAGGTGGAGAACGGGCTGTTCGGCCGGGTCGCCGACTTCTCGATGAAGCACCCGGTGGCGGTGGCGGTGCCCGTCGTGGTGGTCCTCGTGGCGCTCATCATCCCGTTCTCCGGGGTCAAGTTCGGCGGCATCAACGAGACCTACCTCCCGCCGGACAACACCACGCGCGTGGCGCAGGAGCAGTACGACCAGAACTTCCCCGGCACCCGCACCGACCCGGTCAAGCTCGTCGTGATCGGGTCGGACGGCACCACGCTCTCGCAGATCCGCGCCGAGGCCAACAACGCGCCCGGGCTCACCGGTCCGTTCCAGTTCGCCCGGTCCGGACAGCAGGACGACCAGGGCCGCGACGTGGTGGTCCTGCAGTCCGGTCTGGTCGACCGCAACTCACCGGCCGAGACCGTCGAGTACCTGCAGCAGTTCCCGATCCCCGCCGGCACCGAGGTCCACGTGGGCGGGAACCCGGCCATGGAGTCCGACTCGGTCGACGCGCTGGTCGACGGACTCCCGTGGTTCGTGTTGTACGTGCTGGTCGCCACCACGATCCTGATGTTCCTGGCGTTCGGCTCGCTGGTGCTGCCCATCAAGGCGGCGATCATGAACCTGCTGGGCCTGGGCGCCACGCTCGGGATCCTCACGTGGATCTTCGTCGACGGGCACCTCGCCGACCTGCTCGGCTTCACACCGGGGCCGCTCACCTCGCCAGTGGTGGTGCTGCTGATGGCGATCATCTACGGGTTGTCCACGGACTACGAGGTGTTCCTGGTGTCCCGGATGGTCGAGGCGCGATCCCGGGGCGCCAGGACCGCCGAGGCCATCCGCAGCGGTGTGGCCAACACCGGTCGGATCATCACCTCGGCCGCGCTGATCCTCATCGTGGTGACCGGTGCGTTCGCGTTCTCGGACATCGTGATGATGAAGTACATCGCGTTCGGCATGATCGCCGCCCTGATCATCGACGCCACGGTGATCCGCATGCTGCTGGTGCCCGCGGTCATGCAGATGCTGGGCACCGACAACTGGTGGGCCCCCCGGTGGATGAAGCGGGTCCAGGAGCGGATCGGCCTGGGCGAGGCCGAGATCGGCGACGAGCCCGAACACCTGCAGGGCGGCCCTGCCCGGGTCGGGTCGGCGGGACCGGTCAGGGTCACGGAGACGGGCGTCCCTGACACCGCACCCGCAGGACCTGTCGCGGGGAGCCCCACTGACGGACCCTCCGTGACGCAGGCGCCGGGATCGGCGGTGGGGCTCCTCGAGCGCGAGCCCGAAGCGGAACCTGTGCGCGAGCCGGAACCTGTGCGCGAGTCGGAACCTGTGCGCCAACCCGCGCCCGAACCTGTGCGCGAGCCCGAACCCGACCTCCGGACCGCACCCCGGCCCGAGCACCGTCGTCGGGACGGGGGCGGCGGGGAGAAGATCCCCGCCGCGGAGCTGATCGCCCGGCTCCGGCAGGAGCGGGAGCGGGAGAGGGAACGGGATCGCGACGCGTGAGGCCCCGCCCGACCTCCGGAGTGTGAACCTGGGCCGAGGCCGGTCCGCGGGTTATGGTGGCGGGATGAAGGGGACCCGGGGCGCCGTCCTGCGCCGTCGTGTCCGGGTGGTCCTCGTCAACCCCTGGTTCAAGGCCTTGGCGACCCTGGCCGTCCTGGGCTTCGTCCTCTACTGGCTCCGCGGGCAGATGCCGTTCTTCGCCGAGGGGTTCTCGGCGGTCACCAGCCCGCACTGGGGTTGGGTCGCGGTGGCGCTGGTGTTCTCCTACCTCTCCATATCCAGCTACGGCTCGGTGCAGAAGGTGCTGCTGCAGTCGGCGGGCGTCAGGGTGGGGTACTGGGCGAGCGTCGGTCTGGTCTTCTCCGCCAACGCGTTCTCGACCTGTATCCCCGGCGGGCAGGTCTTCGGAACCACCCTGACCTACCGGAAGACCCGCCAGTGGGGCGCGACCCGGGTGGTGGCGTCGTGGCAACTGGTGATCTCCGGAGTGCTGTCCACGGTGGGGATCGTGCTGCTCGCGTTGATGGGCTTCTTCCTGGTGGGCCGCGTGTCCAACCCGTTCCTGCTGATGCTGTCCGCGATCGGCCTCGTGGCGATCGTGGTGGTGGTGCAGTGGGCCGCCAGGAACCCCGACAGGATCGAGGAGGCCCTGCTGTCGTTGTTGGCGTGGGTCAACGCCCGGCGCCGCCGGCCCGCAGACCACGGTGCGACCGGGGTCCGCAAGATCGTGGAGCAGGCCGAGGCGGTCGAGATGACCAAGACCCAGTTCTCCAAGGCCTTCGCGTTCTCACTCCTCAACTGGGTCGCCGACATCGGCTGCCTGTGGGCGGCCGCCCACGCGGTCGGCGCCCAGCCCAGCATCGGCGGTCTGTGTATCGCCTACGTCACCGGCAAGATCGTGGCCTCCGCGCCGATCACCCCCGGTGGTCTGGGAACGGTCGAGTTCGCGCTCATCACCGCGCTCACCGCGGGCGGGCTCGGTGCGCACCAGGCGTTCGCGGCGGTGTTCCTCTACCGCATCGTCAGCTTCGTCCTCGTGGCGCTGGCGGGGTGGGTGGTCTTCTTCCTCTTCTACCGCGGTGCGGTGGAGATCGATCCGGATGCCGAACCCGCGGAGGACGACACCCCGCGCGAGGACGCCTCGTCGTCGTCGCCCCGCCTCCACCCCGACCAACCAGCCGTGATCGCCGCCCCGCCCGCCGGTCTCGCCGCGATGTGGCCGATGAGGGGCACGCCGTGGCGCGCCACCGTCCCCCACTACTCCGGGCCGATCCCCCTCTTGCGCGTCCGGGAGGACGGGACCCGGGACGCCGGGGAGGGTGAGGCGTCCTGCTCGCTGGGCGGCGGCGAGCACCGTGACGAGAGGGATCGGTGAGCCGAGTGGCCCTGCCGCTGATGTTCCTGTTGGACGCCGTGCTCGTGGGGGTGTTCGCGACCTTCGGGCGCGGCGCCCATTCCGAGGGCCTCGGGATCGGGCAGGTGTGGGGGACGGCGTGGCCGTTCCTGGTGGGTCTGGTGGTGGGGTGGGTCGTGGTGCTCGCCACGCGCCGCGACCCCGGGACCATCCGGTCGGGTGTCCTGGTGTGGGTCGCCACCCTCGTCGGCGGGATGCTGATCCGCGGGATCGGTGACGGACGGGTGCCGCACTGGAGCTTCATGGTGGTGGCCGCGATCGCCACCGGGGTGTTCCTCCTGGGCTGGCGGGCGCTGCGCGCGGCGGTGTCCCGGCGCCGGTCGGCCTAGCTCGTCAGAACCCCTAGCGGAACTCGGGCGGGATCTGGTCGAGCATGTGGGCCGGGACGGTGACGGTCTCGGGCAGTCGGACGCCGTCCGGGGCGGGCAGTCCCTCCGGGACCACGATGGTGACCGGTTCCGCGCGTCCTCCGGCGACGGGGGCGGGGGCGGGATCGAGGACGGGTGCGGCATCCGGCGCGGGGGCGGCGACGGGTGCGG
>NZ_JAALEF010000491.1:0-11944 GCF_014145245.1 Dietzia sp. B44
GGGCAACTTCTCCAGCCTAGCCACACAGACCCACCAAGTCAAAACCGGGGTCCGCACAACCATCTGAAAACCGCCACCTGCCTCGGCTCGGGCCTCTCGGTCCGGGCTCGCTCTCGGCGACTTCCAATAAGTTACGCAGACGTGAACCCAAACGCAAATCGCCAGGTCAACGGGAGAAATGCGAGACGGCGCCGGTGTGTACCGGCGCCGTCTCCCCCTACCCCCCCGGATCAGTGGATCCGGACCCCGGCCAGGTTCTTCTTGCCGCGCCGGAGGACCAGCCAGGCCCCGTGCAGGAGGTCGCTCGTCGCGGGCGCCCACTCGACATCGTCGACGCGCTGGTTGTTGACGTACGCGCCGCCCTCACCGACGGCACGTCGCGCCGCACCCTTGCTCTCGCACAGACCGGACGCGACCAACAGATCGACGATCGTCCTCGGCTCGTCGGATCCCAGCTCGACCGCGCCGGCGTCCTCGAGCGCGGCACGGAGGGTCCGCTCGTCGAGCTCGGTCAACTCTCCGCGTCCGAACAGTGCCTGGGACGCCGCCTGCACCGATTCCGTGGCCGCCACCCCGTGCACCATCGTGGTCATCTCCTCGGCCAGGCGCTTCTGCGCCGCCCGCAGGTGCGGCTTCTCCCGGGTGAGTGCGTCCAACTCGTCGATCTCCTCCCGGCCCAGGAACGAGAACCACCGCAGGTAGCGGACCACGTCGGCATCTGAGGTGTTGAGGAAGTACTGGTACCAGGTGTAAGCGCTGGTCAGGGCCGGGTCAAGCCAGAGGCTCCCACCGCCCGTCGACTTGCCGAACTTCTTCCCGTCGGACGAGGTGACCAGGGGGACGGTCATCGCGTGCACCGATTCCCCGTCCATCCGGCGGTTCAGATCGACGCCACCGACGATGTTCCCCCACTGATCGGAGCCGCCGATCTGCAGCGTGCACCCCATGGTGCGACGCAGCTGCACGAAATCGTTGGCCTGCAGGAGCATGTAGGAGAACTCGGTGTACGAGATCCCGTCACCGTCCAGACGACGCTTGACCGTGTCACGCCCGAGCATGGTGTTGAGCGAGAAGTGCTTGCCGACGTCGCGGAGGAACTGGATGGCGGTCAGGTGACCGGTCCACTGCATGTTGTTGACCACCCGCGCGCCCACGGGCCCCTCGGTGAGGTCCACGAAGAGCTCGAGCTGACCGGTGATGCGCTCGGCCCACTCGGCCACGGTGTCCGCGGTGTTCATGGTGCGCTCCCCGACCTCGCGGGGGTCGCCGATCATCCCTGTCGCTCCCCCGGCCAGCACGATCGGCCGGTGCCCGGCCAGCTGGAACCGCCGCAGGGTGAGAAGCGGGATCAGGTGACCTGCGTGCAGGCTCGGACCGGTGGGATCGAAGCCGCAGTACAACGACACGGTGCCCTCGTCGAGATGGGCACGGAGCGCGTCGAGGTCGGTCGACTGCGCGATGAGCCCCCGCCACTGCAGGTCTTCGAGGATGTTGGAAGTCACGCGTGCCATTGTTCCCCATCGACGCGGTGGGCTACCACGGGGCGGGGTGCGTCACCCTCGGCGCGCGAGGACTGCGCCGGTAGGCGGAGACCTCCCGGGCGCCCGCCAGCCAGAACCGCCAGGGGCGTTCCGCCTCACGGGAGACACCCACCCTGGGGCCGGACCGGATCTGCGACTCGGGTACCGGATCGGGACGGAAGGTGACCGACGACGTCGGGTCGAGGACATCCGTTCCCCGGTGGGAGAGATCGATACCCAACACCTTGCCGAGATTCCCCGGCCCGCGGGCCGCGTGTTCCACGGGTATACCGGGCCGGCGGTCGTCCACCACCCGGTGTCCGCCCTCCACCCGGGCGGCGCGCAGCAGTACCCCGCCGCCCTCGCCCGCGGGCCGGCAGGTGATGTTGACGCACCGGTGGATCCCGTGGCTCAGGTAGACGTACAGGTGACCGGCGTCGCCGAACATCACCTCGTTTCGCGGGGTCGGACCCGGCCAGGTATGCGCGGCGGGATCCGGATGGGCTGAGTCGACCGGTCCGCCGTAGGCCTCCACCTCGACCACCCGGATCGAGACGGAGTCATGGGTCAGGACACCCCCGAGCAGTGCGCGCGCGGCCCCGGCCGGGTCCGCTTCGCGGAGCAGCGTGCGGAACGGGTCCGCCCCGGCGTACCGCCGGGTCACTCCTGTGGAGCTGCGCCCGCGGCGGCGAGCAGGTCCGCGTGCTCGGCGTCATCCACCTGACGTGACTCCTCCACCAGTAGGACCGGGATACCGTCATCGATCCGGTACGCGCGGCGGAGGCGGGGGTTGTAGAGCGTGTCGTCGCCCGCCAGGAGGAGCGGACCCTTGTCCTCGGGGCAGGCGAGGATCTCCAGCAGACGGGCATCGATGACGGACATGGCGCTCACCCTACCCAGTGGGCGAGCTCGTCACGGATCTCTCCCAGCCGCCGCCGTTGTTCGGCCACGGCGGTGCCGGCGGTGCCGCCGCGTGCGCTCCGTGACGCGATCGATCCCGTCACGGTGAGCACGTCGCGGACGTCGGGCGTCAGCGCCGGGTCGACGGTCGCCAACTCGTCGTCGGTCAACTCCTCCAGCCCGACGCCGCGGGACTCGGCCACCCGCACACACTCCCCGGCCGCCTCGTGGGCGACGCGGAACGGCACGCCCTGACGGACCATCCACTCCGCGATGTCGGTGGCCAACGTGTATCCGGCCGGGGCGAGCGCGGCGAGACGCTCCGGGTGGAACGTCAGGGTCGAGACCATGCCGGCCATCGCCGGGAGGAGCAGGTAGAGCTGGGCGACGGAGTCGAAGACCGGCTCCTTGTCCTCCTGCAGGTCCCGGTTGTAGGCCAACGGCTGGGCCTTGAGGGTGGCGAGCAGCCCGGTCAGGTTGCCGATCAACCGACCCGTCTTGCCGCGCATCAGCTCCGCGACGTCCGGGTTCTTCTTCTGCGGCATGATCGAACTACCGGTCGACCACTCGTCGGCCAGGGTCACGTACCCGAACTCCGGGGTCGACCAGGCGATCACCTCCTCCGCCAGACGGGAGAGATCGACAGCGATCTGCGCGAGGACGTAGGCCGCCTCGGCCGCGAAGTCCCGCGAGCTCGTCGCGTCGATCGAGTTGTCCGCCGCGCGGTCGAAGCCGAGCTCCGCCGCGATCGCGTCCGGGTCCAGTCCGAGGGACGACCCGGCCAGAGCGCCCGAACCGTACGGAGACACCGCGAGACGGCGGTCCAGGTCGCGGATCCGATCGACGTCCCGCAGCAACGGCTGCGCGTGCGCCAGGAGCTGGTGCGAGAGCAGGATCGGCTGGGCTGCCTGGAAGTGCGTCTTGCCCGGCATCACGGTCTCGGGGTGCTCGTCCGCCTGCGCCACGAGCGCGTCGACCACGTCGAGCACACCCCCGGCAACCTCACGCACCGCGTCACGCAACCACATCCGGAACAGCGTGGCGACCTGGTCGTTGCGGGACCGGCCGGCACGGAGGCGCCCACCCACCTCGACACCCACCCGGTCGATCAGACCGCGTTCGAGGGCCCCGTGCACGTCCTCGTCCGTTTCTGCCGGGCCGAACGCGCCGGAATCCACGTCCGCGGCGAGGCGGTCCAGACCGTCCAGCATCGCGTCGAGGTCCGCACCGGAGAGCAACCCCGCGCGGTGCAGGACCCTGGCGTGGGCCTTGGAGGCCCTGATGTCGTACGGGGCCAGCTCCCAGTCGAAGTGCGTGGACTTGCTCAGTGCGGCCATCGCCTCGGCGGGCCCGCCCGCGAAGCGGCCACCCCACAGTGCTCCGGCGTTGGTGCCGTGCCGGTCGTCCTGCCGGTCGGCGTCGCTCACAGCCCGAGGTCCCGCTTGGCGGCGATCTTGGAACTCAGACCGTGGAGGTTCACGAAGCCCTTGGCGTAGCTCTGGTCGAACGAGTCCCCCTCGTCATAGGTCGCGAGGTTGAAGTCGTAGAGCGAGGAGTCGGAACGACGACCGTTGACGACGATGGAACCACCGTGCAGGACCATCCGGATGTCCCCGGAGACGTGCTGCTGGGTGTTGTCGATGAAGGCGTCGAGGGCGTATTTCAGCGGGGAGAACCACAGGCCGTCATAGACCGCGTTCGACCACTGGTCGGAGACCCCGGACTTGTACCGCGCCAGCTCACGCTCGAGGGTGACGTCCTCGAGCGCCTTGTGCGCGGTGATGAGGATCATCGCTCCCGGCGCCTCGTACACCTCGCGGCTCTTGATACCGACGAGCCGGTCCTCGACCATGTCCAGCCGCCCCACGCCCTGGGCCCCGCCCCGGCGGTTGAGCTCCACGATGGCCTCGAGCACGGAGACCTTGCGCCCGTCGATCGCCACCGGGATGCCCTCCGAGAAGGTGACGGTGACCTCGTCGGGAGCGGCGAAGTTGAGGGTCGGGTCCTCGGTGTAGTCGTAGACGTCCTTCGTGGGGGCGTTCCACAGGTCCTCGAGGAAACCGGTCTCCACCGCGCGGCCCCAGACGTTCTGGTCGATCGAGAACGGGGACTTCTTGGTCACGTTGATGGGGATCTCGTTCTGCTCCGCGAACTCGATGGCCTTCTCACGCGTCCAGGCGTAGTCGCGGACCGGGGCGATCACCTCGAGGTCCGGGGCGAGCGCACCGAAGCCCACCTCGAAGCGGACCTGGTCGTTCCCCTTGCCGGTGCAGCCGTGCGCGACGGAGGTACCGCCGTGCATCTTGGCCGCCGTGACCAGGTGCTTGACGATCAGCGGGCGGGAGATCGCCGAGACCAGCGGGTACTCCCGCATGTACATCCCGTTGGCCTTGATCGTGGGGGCGCAGTACTCGTCGGCGAACTCGTCGCGGGCGTCCACGACGATCGACTCGACGGCGCCGCAATCCAGTGCGCGCTGCCGGATGACCTCCATGTCCTCACCGCCCTGACCCAGGTCGATGGCGACGGCGACGACCTCGGCTCCGGTCTCCTTGCCGATCCAGCTGATGGCGACAGAGGTGTCGAGGCCGCCGGAGTAGGCGAGGACTACGCGATCGGACATGGTGTGCTCCTTGATGGTTCGGATCTCTACGGTCTGGGGTCGGGTCGTGGATGTCAGAGTGGGCGGCGGGCGAGGGAGGCGAGCCGGTCCGCGAGCTCGGCGCCTCCGACGGGTTCACGGGCCATCACGAATATGGTGTCATCCCCGGCGATGGTCCCCACCACGTCGTCGAGGTTGGCGCGGTCCAGGGCGCTCGCCAGGAAGTTCGCGGCGCCGGGCGGGGTCCTCAGGACCGCGATGTTGCCACTGTGGTCCGCCGAGACCAGCAGGTCGCCGAGCAGCCTGCCGAGCCTGTCCGTGCCCCCGGGGATCCCCGGGGCCCGGCTGCCGTCCTCCGGGATGATGTAACGGCCCGCGCCTCCGTCGGCGGCCCGGAGCTTGACGGCCCCGAGCTCGTCGAGATCCCGGCTCAGGGTGGCCACCGCGACCGCGATGCCCTCCTCGGCCAGGGCCTCCGCCAGTTCGGTCTGGCTCCGGACGGGTCGGCGCTGGAGGATCTCGGCGATCCGGGCGTGCCTGGCGGTCCTGCTGACCGTCCCCACCGTCATCACGACCGCTCCATGAGCCACACGAGCAGCGCCTTCTGCGCGTGGAGCCGGTTCTCGGCCTCGTCGAACACGCGGCTGCGGGGGCCGTCGATGACCTCGGCCGCGATCTCCTTGCCGCGGTAGGCGGGAAGGCAGTGCAGGACGATCACGTCGTCGGACGCCCTGTCGACGGACTCCTGGCCCAACTGGTAACCGGCCAGGTCGCGGAGCCGGTCGGTCGCCGAGTCCTCCATCCCCATCGACACCCAGGTGTCCGTGATGAGGACGTCCGCCCCGGCCACCGCCGAGTCGACGTCGGTCGTGATCCTCACGGAGCCACCGGTCCCCGCCGCCACGCGCTCGGCGTCCGACACCACCTGCCCCGTCGGTTGGTATCCCTCCGGCGCGGCGATGGTGATGTGCATTCCCGCGGTCGCGAACCCGAGCAGATACGAGTGCCCCATGTTGTTCGCACCGTCGCCGAGATACACCGCGCGCAGGCCGGCGGTGCGACCGAAGTTCTCGCGGATGGTGAGCAGGTCCGCGAGGATCTGGCACGGGTGGAACTCGTCGGTCAGGGCGTTGACGACGGGCACGTCCGAGTGCGCGGCGAGCTCGGCGAGCCCGTCCTGCGAGTAGGTGCGCCAGACGATCGCCTCGACGTAGCGCGACATCACCCTCGCCGTGTCGGAGAGGGTCTCACCCTTGCCCATCTGGGTGGATCCGGAGTCCACCACGATGGCGTTCCCACCGAGTTGGGCGATGCCCGCGTCGAACGAGAACCGGGTCCGCGTGGAGGTCTTGTCGAAGATCACGGCGACCGACCGCGGCCCTTCGAGCGGGCGGGCCGAGAACGGGGCGGCCTTGAGCCGCATCGCCAGATCGAGGACCTCGGCCTGCTCCGCGGGACTGAGGTCGTCGTCCCTCAGGAAGTGCCGCACCGACGACGATGCGGCGGTCATGAGGTGGCCTCCTTCGGGGTGGCGGCGTCGAGGATGCCCGGGAGCCCGGCGACGAACCGGGCGACCTGCTCCTCGGTCAGCACGAGCGGCGGGGCGAGTCGGACCACGTCCGCGGTAGTGGCACCGACGAGGTACCCGGCCTCCCGGGCCGCCCCCTCCACGGCCTTGGCGAGCGGGGCGGTGAGCACGACGCCCAGCAGCAGTCCCCTCCCCCGCACGTGGTCGACCAGCGGGTGATCCAGGCACTCGATCTCCGCGGCGATGATCTTCCCGAGTCGGTCGACGTGCGCGATCAGGTCCTCGGACTCGATCGTGTCGAGAACGGCCAGGGCGGCCGCGCACGCGACGGGGTTACCGCCGAACGTGGTCCCGTGCTGGCCCGCGGTGAGCAGCTCGCCGGCCGCACCGACCGCCAGGCAGGCGCCGATCGGCAGCCCGCCGCCCAGGCCCTTGGCCAGGGTGATCACGTCGGGGACCACGCCGGCCCGCCGCGTGGCGAACATCGCCCCGGTACGACCGATCCCGGTCTGGACCTCGTCGACGATCATGAGGATCCCGTGCTCGCTGCACAACGATCGCACGTCGGCAAGGAAGCCCTCGGGGGGTTCGACGACCCCTCCCTCGCCCTGGATCGGCTCGACGATCACGGCGGCCGTGTCCCCGGGAGCCTGTTCGACGAGAGCGGTGAGCGCGGCGGTGTCGCCGTAGGGGAAGAACTCGACCCCTGCGGGCATCGGTTCGAACGGCTCGCGTTTGGCGGGTTGACCCGTCATCGCGAGGGCGCCCATGGTCCTGCCGTGGAAACCGTTCTCCGCCGCGAGGATCCGCGACCGCCCCGTCCGACGGGCGATCTTGAACGCGGCCTCGTTGGCCTCCGCGCCCGAGTTGCAGAAGAAGGCGCGGACGGGCTCGTCCACCGACAGCAGTGACTCGAGGCGCTCGGCCAGCGCCACCACCGTCGGGTGGATGTAGAGGTTGGACACGTGGCCGAGCTCGGCGACCTGGCGACTGACCGCGTCGACGACCGCCGGATGCGCGTGACCGAGTGAGTTGACCGCGATCCCGCTGAGCAGGTCCACGTACTCGCGGCCGTCCGAGGCGGTGACGGTGACGCCCCGGCCCGAGACGAGCTCGAGCGGCGGGGTGCCGTAGTTGCGCATGAGCGCGCTGTCCCACCGTGCGGTGAGGGACATGGTGTCGGTCCCGGTCATCTCGCTCCTCCTGCCGGCGTGCGGATCTCGTGGTCACCCTCGGTGACCATGGTGCCGATGCCGCCCTCGGTGAGAACCTCGAGCAGCACGGAGTGTTCGACGCGCCCGTCGATGACGTGGGCCGCCCGCACCCCGCCCTGCACCGCGCGCAGGCACGCCTCCATCTTGGGGACCATGCCGCTCTCGAGAGACGGCAACACCCGCTCGAGGGGACCGGTCCCGAGGTGCGTGACCAGCGAGGACCGGTCCGGCCAATCGGTGTACAACCCCTCGACGTCGGTGAGGACGACGAGTTTCTCGGCGCCGAGCGCGGTGGCCAGTGCGCCGGCGGCGGAATCGGCGTTGATGTTGTGGACCGTGCCGTCGGCATCCGGGGCGATGGTGGACACGACGGGGATCCGGCCGGCCTCGATGAGGTCCAGGACGGCACGGGGGTCGACCGACTCGACGTCGCCGACCAGTCCTATGTCGGTCGGTTCGCCGTTCACCATCGCCGTCCGTCGGACCGCGGTGAACAGGCCAGCGTCCTCTCCGGAGATCCCGACCGCGTACGGGCCGTGCGCGTTGATGAGCCCCACCAGTTCTCGGCCGACCTGGCCGAACAGCACCATGCGGACGATGTCCATGACCTCGGGGGTGGTCACACGGAATCCCCCGCGGAACTCGCCCTCCATCCCCAGGCGGCCGAGCATCGACGTGATCTGGGGGCCGCCCCCGTGGACCACCACCGGCTTCAGGCCACAGGTCCGGAGGAACACCATGTCGGCCGCGAACGCCGCCTTGAGCTGGCCGTCGATCATCGCGTTGCCGCCGTACTTGACCACGACGATCTTGTGGTGGAACTTCTGCAGCCACGGCAGCGCCTCGGCGAGGACGTGGGCACGGACGAACGGCGTCAACTCGGTCGACCCGTCGTTCATCTCGGTGGTCATGTCAGGCCTCTCCGGGCTGGTCGGGAACGGTCAGGGTCAGGCGGACGTCGGCACCGCCGCGGTGGCGGAACCGGAACTCCACCCCGTCCGCCGTGGGTGCGGGTTCCGGCCACCGGGTGTGATCGGTGTCCGGTCGGAAGACGAGCACCTCGATCGGTCCGACCTCGGAACCCGACCGGGAGCCGACGATCCGGGCGACGTCCTCGGCGACGGAGTGCGTGAAGGTGAAGTCCTCTCCGGGGACTCCGGCGCCCGGGCCGTCGAGCAGGACGACCGCGCGGATCGACGGGACCTCGGCGCTCAGTGTGCTCCACCGCAACTCCGCGGCGTCGGTCCCCTCGCCCTCGACCTCCAACACGGCCGTCGCGCCCGCGGGAGCCACCCAGAACACCGCGTCGTTGCGCACCGGATCGGACCACGATTCGAGACCGTGGGTGCGGCCACCGGACACCGCGCCGGACAGGATGCCCGCACTCACGGGGCGAGGCCGACCGTGCTGAGCCCCGCCGTCTCGGGCAGTCCGAGTGCCAGATTCATGGACTGGATCGCCCCACCGGCGGTGCCCTTGGCGAGGTTGTCGATCGCCGCGGTGAACACCGCGCGCCCCGCCCGCTCGTCCACCTCGATGCCGAGCTGCACCGCGTTGGACCCGAGCACCGAGGCGGTCATCGGCTGCACACCCTCGGGGAGCACGTGGACGAAGGGTTCGTGGTCGAACGCCTCCGCGTACACCCGCCGCAACTCCCCCGCCGTCGCCGTGGTCGGGGCGACCGCGGTGGTGAGGATGCCCCGGGCCATCGGGGCCAGGACCGGTGTGAAGCTCACCGACACCGGCGCCGCGGTGACCGCCCGCAGGTTCTGGGTGATCTCGGGCGCATGGCGGTGGGTCGTGACGCCGTACGCCTTTGCCGAGCCCATGACCTCCGAGGCGAGCATCGGGACCTTGGCGGACTTCCCCGCGCCCGAGGCACCGGTGACCGAGACGATCGTGATCCCCGACGCGTCGACCAGTCCGGCCGCCACCGCCGGGAACAGCGCGATGCTCGCCCCCGTGGGGAAGCACCCGGGCACCGCGATGCGGCGGGTCGAACGCAGCGCCTCACGCGCGCCGGGGAGTTCGGGCAGACCGTACGGCCAGGTGCCGGCGTGCGCGGACCCGTAGTAGGCCTCCCAGTCCGAGGCGTCGGACAGCCGGAAGTCCGCACCCAGGTCGACGACGAGGACGTCCGGTCCCAGCTGCTCGGCGATCTCCGAGGAGTGCCCGTGCGGCAGTCCCAGGACCACGACGTCGTGCCCGGCCAGGGTGTCCGCACTGGTCTCGACCAGGACGCGCTCCGCGAGCGGCAGGAGATGGGGATGGTGCTCGACCAGCGGCTGCCCGGCGTTGGACCCCGCGGCGAGGGTTCCGATCTCCATCTCGCCCGACTCCAGCGCGGGGTGCCCGAGGAGCAGGCGGAGGAACTCCCCTCCCGCGTAACCCGACGCACCTGCGACCGCTACCTTGATTGCCATGCGCACAAGTATGCATCAGCTTGCAATCTTTTGCACACCGACGTGCCGGCCGCGACGATCCCGGGCCGGTCAGGCTCCGAGTTGACGCCGTCCCCCGCCGAAGCGGCTCTGTCCGAGATCCACTGATCCGCCCACGCGACGCCCCTCATCGATCCCCGAGGAACCCACCCTCCGCCGTGCACCACGGACCGCCGAGGGGAAACGGCGCCGTAGTTCGGAATCCGCGCGCTGGGCGTCCGACCTCAGGACGAGTCCCGCCCCGACCGCGTCCCCGCTCCCGGCGACGGCTCCGCGTTCGGCCGCGGCCAGTCGGCGTCCCACCTCGAAGGCGAAGCCGGTCATGAACGACTTCCGGTGCGTGACCGGCGAGACGCCGGGAGCCGGCCGCTGGTGCGCTGCCGCCGCGAGCATGACCCCCGTGAGCGCGCCGGCGAGCATCCCCACCCGCTCGACGTGCCGACGCACCCCCACGATGTGGACGACCCTCGCGCCGTCACCGCGGGTGGAGGTGACGGCCCGGCAGTGCATCGCGGCGGCCAGCGATGCCACCAGTCCCACCTGGTCCGGCTGGTATCTCCCGGCGACCACGTGATCGAACACGGTCACTTCCGCGGGTCGCGCATCGGGCCCCGATCTCGCCAGAGCCTCGTCGACGCCGTACTTCGCGAGCAACCCGTAGGCCCGTTCGAGGAACACCTCGGCCTCCGGCGTGCCGGCGACGCTCTCGGCCTTGGCGAACAGTTTGCGGACCCGGTCGAGCGCCTTCGCGGCGGAGGACCCGGCGGAGGCGGTGTGCGTGGTGGACATGGTCTACTCCCGGTGGTCTCGGCTGTGTGATGAGCCGAATATTCGCACAGGTGTACGACAGAGGGGCGGGTCCCGGGCGATCAGTGGTGGAGGAACCAGGTGTGGTCGAGCGGCCCGGCCCCCCGGCCCACCTCGAGATCGAGCCCGCCCCGGAGGGCGCCGTCCATCCACGGACGGACCCGCCGGTACGCGGCCTCCCAGTCATCGGCCGCCACCCGGGCAGTGGCCAGGGCGGAGGACAGCGAGCACCCGGTCCCGTGGGTGTGCGGCGTGTCCACCCGGACGAACGGGAGTCGCAGGGTCGTGCGCCACCCGCCCGCCGAGCGGACGAGGACGTCCTCGGCACTGCCGTCCTCGAGATCGCCGGTCGTGGCGAGCACCGAGCACCCGGTCTGCTCGTGGACGAGTTCGGCCTGCTCCACGATCATCTCGATGCTGCCCGCGGTGGATTCCCCGCACAGGACACCGAGTTCCGGGACGTTGGGGGTGACCAGATCGACGAGCGGGACCAGGTCGCGGAGCATGCGGGAGGCGTCGTCGCTGGCGAGCCTGCCCCCGGTGGTGGCGACCATCACCGGGTCGAGGACGACGTTCGGGGGTCTCCGGCGACGCAGCCAGTCCCCCACCGCCTCGACGAGGGAGGCCTCGCCGAGCATGCCGATCTTGACGGCGTCGATCCGCACGTCGTCCGCCACCGCGTCGAGTTGGGCGACCACGGTCTCGACGGGTACCGCGTGTACGCCGCTGACCCCGAGGGTGTTCTGGATGGTCACCGCGGTGACGGCCCCCATCGCGTACCCGCCCATCGCGGCGACGGACTTGACGTCCGCGAGCAGGCCCGCGCCGCCGGACGGGTCGGTACCGGCGATGCACAGGACCCTCGGGACCCCGGTCGGCTCAGCCACGGAGCGTCGCCCCGACCGCCGCCTGCGCGGCCTCCACCGCCGCCA
>NZ_JAALEF010000492.1:0-7406 GCF_014145245.1 Dietzia sp. B44
TCCGGATCCGCGTCGGCCAGGGGAACGGACGCCGGGCCCGCCGGCGCGGTCACACTCGAGAGCCGGTGGAGCGCGGCCTCGCGGGCGGGATCACCGGGGTCCGCGGGACGGGTCCGGGTGTCGGGGAACATGGGCCGACGCTAGCCCGGCGGGGGCCACTCCCGGACCCCGCGGAGGTCTCTCAGACGTCGTCCTGTGGAGAGACCGGGGGGATGGGGAATGCGGTGTCGACGAGGTCGGTCACCGAGACCCCCACGGTCCCGGGCCCCAGGTGCCAGGCCAGGACCTCGTCGAACTCGACGACGAGAACCCGCTCGGGGAACGGGGTCTCCTTGCGGATCTCGGTGGCCATCTCGCGGGCACGCTCCAGTGCCTCGTGCTGGTGGACGACCACCAGGACGTCGCCCCGGCCGACCTCGTCGCGCAGCAGCGCGCGCAACCTCTCGTGGGCCTTGGTCGTGGTCCTGGCCTTCGCCGCCAGGTCGACCGAACCACCACGCAGCACGATGATCGGGCGCATGGCCAGCGCGCTGCCGAAGAGGGCGGCGACGGCGCTGATCCGGCCACCACGGCGCAGACTCTCCAACGACTCCAGAGCGGCGAAGGTGGACGCTCCCCGGCAGATCCGCTCGGCGAGTTCGTAGGTGGCGGACAGGCCGAGCCCGTTGTTCGCCGCCCAGGCGCACTGGGCCACCGCGGCGCCGAACGCCATCCCGGCGCACCTGGAGTCCGAGACCAGGACGCGACCGCCGAATCTCGTGGCCGCGTCGGCGGCGGACTCCCACGTGCGGGAGAGATCACGAGAGAGGTGGACGGAGACGATGCCCGTGCAGTCCGGATCGTCGAGGAGTTCCTGGTAGATCGCCGACAGTTCGTCCGGGGTCACCGCGGCCGTCGAGACCGCCCGGTCCCCCTCCTCGACCACGTGGAGGCCCACCACGGTGATGCCGAACTCGCGGACCCACTCCTCGGGGAGGTCGGCACTCGAGTCGGTGACCAGGCGGATGGTCATGGCTGCACCACCGGGGGCGTGAGACCGGCATTCCACTGGTCCAGTCGCCAGAGCACGTCGCGGGCGCCCTCGGTCGTCGGCCCGATCTCCGGGGTCGCGGACTGCCCGCTCCAGGACGACCCGGGCCGCGGGTGCGCGGACAGCTGCACCCAACAGGTGTTCCCGAGACCGTTGAAGATCGGGTACTGCTCGACCGGCAGCTCGATCAGAGCGGCGGTGAGGGCGGCGATCGCCCCCCCGTGGGCCACGAGGACCGCCGGGTGCTCGTTCCACCCCGGCGAGGCGTCCACGAGTTCGTCGACCACCTGGCGGGTCCGCCGGGCCACGTCGAGCCGGCTCTCCCCCTCCGGCGGGGACCACCGTGGGGTGCTGCGCCACCGCATCCGCGCGTCGGGCCACAGCTCGTCGACCTCGGAATGGCTCATCCCCTGCCACGTGCCCAGGTGGGTCTCGCGCAGGCGCGGGTCGGTCCGGACGTCGAGCCCGACCTCCGAGGCCAGTGCCCGGGCCGTCTCGCGTGCCCGCTGCAGGTCGGAGGAGAGGATCGTCCACGGTCGACGGTGTGCGAGGGCGCGACCGACCGCGTGGGCCTGCTGGACGCCGAGTTCGCTGAGCTCGGTGTCCAACTGGCCCTGCATCCGCAGCGAGGCGTTGTAGTGCGTCTGACCGTGACGCAGCAGGATGAGACGACGGGTCACCGCGGTGTCAGAGCCCCTGATCCCGCTGCGGCTCCTCCGGCGCGAGCGAGTCGTCGGCGCCGCTCGTCGCGGACTCCGGCCGCCCGGAGGTCTCGACGCCCTCGATCTCCACGACCGGGCAGTCCTTCCACAGACGGTCGAGCGAGTAGTAGTCGCGCTCGTCGACGTGCTGGACATGGACGACCACCTCGTTGTAGTCGAGCAGCGCCCAGCGCCCCTCGCGAGTGCCCTCCCGACGCAGCGGCTTGTGCCCCGCCTCGCGGAGCTTGTCCTCGATCTCGTCGACGACGGCGTTGACCTGACGTTCGGTCTCGGCCGAGGCCAGGACGAAGCAGTCGGTGATGATGAGTTGGCCGGAGACGTCGAGCACGACGATGTCCGTGGCCAGCTTCTCGTCTGCGGCGCGGGCGGCGATGCCCGCCATGTCCAGGGCCTCGGGGCTAGCGGTCACTGATGGTTCTCCTCGGTGTGGTGGTCGGTGGGGACGAGCTCGCGGTGTGCCGGAGCCGTCGCGGCGGGGGTCCCGTCGAGCCTGGTGGAGCCCTCGGGGCGGTAGAGGTTGCGTTTGGCGATGTACTGGACGACCCCGTCGGGGACGAGGTACCAGACCGGGGCGTCCTCGGCCGCACGCCGTCGGCACTCGGTCGAGGAGATGGCCAGCGCGGGGATCTCGAGCAGGTGCACGCGGCCGTCACCGATCTGAGCGAGATGCGTGTCGGACAACTCGAAGCCGGGGCGCGAGACCCCGACGAAGGTGGCGAGCTCGAACATCTCCTCCCAGCCGCGCCAGGTCAGGATCTTCTCCAACGCGTCCGCGCCGGTGATGAAGAACAGCTCGACTCCGGGGTTCTGTCGCAACAGGTCCCTGAGGGTGTCGACGGTGAAGGTGGGGCCCCGCCGGTCGATGTCCACGCGACTGACGGAGAACCGGGGGTTGGAGGCCGTCGCGATGACGGTCATGAGATACCGGTCCTCGGCGGGCGAGACGGTACGACCCCGCTTCTGCCACGGCTCCCCGGTGGGGACGAACACCACGTCGTCGAGACCGAAACGGTGGGCGACCTCGCTGGCCGCCACCAGGTGACCGTGATGGATCGGATCGAAGGTCCCGCCCATCACTCCGATGCGGCGTCCGGCGCCCGCGGCGGTCCCCGTCGTGGTCATGGTCGCCGAGTCTATCGGTCCGGCACCACGTTCCGCTCCCTCGCGTGTCCGCGCCCTCACACGGGCAGCAGGCCCGCGACGACCGCCGTGAGCTGCTCGACGTTGCGGCACTCGTGCATGGGGACGTACTGGGAGTACAGCCTGGCCGCCGAGTCACCGGTTCCCCACTGCCTCCTGGGCTCCGGATTGAGCCAGTGGGTGTGCCCGACGCGCTCGCTGACGAACTCGAGCGCCTCCACGGCCGGGTCGCGGTAGTTGTTGCGCCCGTCGCCCAGGATGAGCAGCGAACCCGTGCGGGTGAGCGTGTGGGCGTAGCGGTCCGCGAACCCCTCGAGCGCGTGCCCGTAGTCGGAGTGCCCGTCGTAGGTGACGATCTCGGCCTCGCGCACCATCCGGCTCATCGCCGATCCCAGGTCCGACCCGGTCTCGAAGAACGAGGTCACCTCGTCGGTGGTGTCGACGAAGGCGAAGACCCGCACGCGGGAGAACTGCTCACGCAGGGAGTGCACCAGCTGGAGCGTGAAGTGACTGAAGCCGGCCACGGACCCGGACACGTCGCACAACACCACCAACTCGGGGCGCGCCGGCCGGGGCTTGCGCAGCACCAGCTCCACCGGCACCCCGCCGGTGGACATGGACCGGCGCATCGTCTTGCGCATGTCGATGGCGCCCTGACGGTGACGACGACGACGTGCGGCCAGGCGACTACCGAGCTGACGTGCGAGGGGACCCACCCGCCGACGCAACGTCTGCAGGTCCTGGTCGTTGGCCCGCAGGAAGTCCACCTGCTCCGCCGCGGGACCCACCGCGTAGTCGGCCACCCGGTCGCGACCCACCGTCTCCGCGGTGCGGCGCCGGGTCTCGTCGGCGACCTCGCGCAGGAAACCCCTGACCATGTCCGCCGCCGAGTTGGCGGCCGCGGATTTCTCGGCGTGGCGCTTGGAACCGTCCGGGTCGAAGGGATCGGCCCCCATCAGGCCGTCGAGGATCTTCTGCATGATCGCGCTGGTGTCCAGTGGACTGAGGGCCTGATAGGCGGAGTAGCGCGGACCGCTCGCCGAGTCGTACGAGCCGAGCTGTTCCACCAGGAGCTCGGCCAACGCCCGGGCCCTGGCCCGCGACTCCTCGGTGTCCTCGAGCAGAAGCGAGGCGATGAGTTCGTTGAGCGCCTCCGGGTCCACCTTGCCGTCGTCGTCCGTCGGGATCTCCACCTCGAGTGCCACCCCGTCCGAGGCGGAGTGCGCCCCGATCGCGGGGGGGAACCACAGGTCGAAGAGCTGGTCGAACACGCCTCGGTGGGTGGGCTTGTGCAGGATCGTGGCGGCGAGCGCCTCTCTGAGCGCCGCACGGTCGAGCAGGTCGATGTGGACCATCGCCGCGGCCGCGTCGACCGCCTCACTCGGCCCCACGGGGATGCCCTTGCGGCGCAGGGCGTCGACGAAGTCGACGAGGTGCCCGGACAGCCCGCCGGGCGCACGCGTGTTCATCTCGCCTGACCTCCTGATCGCCGCACGCTAGTTGAGCCGCAGCTCGGCGGCCGCGCGGAGCTGGTCGGACTGGTGCTTGAGCACCACTCCGAGGGTCTGCAGGACGGTCTCGTCGTCGATCGTGTCCAGGCCCAGAGCGACCAGGGTGCGGCCCCAGTCGATGGTCTCGGACACGCTCGGCACCTTCTTGAGCGCCATGGCGCGCAGCACCCCGACCACCCGGACCAGCTGCTCGGCCAGCCGGTCGTCGAGCTCCGGCACCCGCGATCCGAGGATCTTGCGCTCCAGTTCGGGGGTCGGGAAATCCAGGTGCAGGTAGAGGCAGCGCCGCTTGAGCGCCTCGGAGAGTTCGCGGGCCGCGTTGGAGGTCAGGACCACGAACGGCTTGCGGACCGCCTGGATCGTCCCGAGCTCTGGGATCGTCACCGCGAAGTCGCTGAGCACCTCGAGCAGCAGGCCCTCGATCTCGATGTCGGCCTTGTCCACCTCGTCGACCAGGAGCACGGTGGGCTCGCTACGCCGAATGGCGGTGAGCAGCGGGCGGGACAACAGGAACTCCTCGGAGAAGACGTCGTCCCGCGTGGAGTCCCATCCCTCCCCCTGGCCGGCCTGGATGCGCAGGATCTGCTTGGCGTGGTTCCACTCGTACAGGGCCCTGGCCTCGTCGACGCCCTCGTAGCACTGGAGACGGATGAGCTCGGCCTCGGTGGCCGCGGCGACGGCCTTGGCCAGTTCGGTCTTGCCCACGCCCGCCGGCCCCTCGATGAGCAGCGGCTTGCCCAACCGGTCGGCCAGATACACCACCGTCGCGGTCGAGCGGTCGGCCAGGTAGCCCTGGGCCCCGAGACTCTCGATCACGTGGTCGATGCTCTCGAATGCCGGTCGTTGCGCGGTCCGGGCTCGGTCCATGGGTGGGTCCTCTCGATGTCTCGGTCGCCCGGGGTGGGGCCGGGTGTGGGCGGTGGCCCGGGTGGAGCGGGTCAGGGACGCACGTGTCCCTTGCCGTGGGCGATCCACTTGGTGCTGGTGAGTTCCTCGAGACCCATGGGCCCGCGGGCGTGCAGTTTCTGGGTGGAGATTCCGATCTCGGCGCCGAAGCCGAACATCTCGCCGTCGGTCCACGCGGTCGAGGCGTTGACCATGACCGCGGCCGCATCGACCTGCGCACAGAACTTGTCGGCCACCTCGATGCTGCGGGTGGAGACGGCCTCGGTGTGGCCGGAGGACCAACGGGCGATGTGGTCGATCGCGGCGTCCACGCCGTCGACCACCTTCAGCGCGATGTCCATGCTCAGGTACTCCTCGCCCCAGTCCACGTCGTCGGCGGGGACGAGTCCCTCGCGGTCGCCGTGCACGGTGACGCCGGCGGACTGCAGTGCCCCCACCACCCGGTCCACGGCGGCGTCGCCGAGGGCCTCGTCGAGCAGGACGGTCTCGGTGGCGTTGCACACGCTGCAGCGGCGGGTCTTGCCGTTGAGCAGCAGACTGATCGCCTCGTCGATATCGGCGTCACCATGGATGTAGAGGTGGCAGTTACCGGTCCCTGTCTCGATGGCCGGGACCTTGGCGTTCTCCACCACGGCCTGGATGAGCCCGGCACCGCCGCGGGGGATCACCACGTCGACCAGCCCGCGGGCCTGGATGAGGTGGGTGACGGACGACCGGTCCTCCGAGGGCAGGAGCTGCGCGGCGTCCACCGGCAACTCGTGCTGTGCCAGTACGCCCCGCAGGACACCCACGAGTGCCTCGTTGGAGTAGCGGGCCGATCGCGAACCGCGCAGTAGCGCCGCATTCCCCGACTTGAACGCCAGACCGAACGCGTCGACGGTGACGTTGGGGCGGCCCTCGTAGATCATGCCCACCACGCCCAGCGGAACCCGGACCTGACGTAGCTGCAGCCCGTTCGGCCGGGTGGATCCGCGGGTCACCGTGCCGATGGGATCCGCCAGTCCCGCGACCTGACGGAGGCCTCCGGCGATGCCCTCGATCCGCTCGGCGGTCAGCCGCAGCCGGTCCAGCATCGCCTCGCCGGTCCCCTCTTCCGTCTGGTCGGCGATATCCCGCGCGTTGGCATCGAGGATCTCCGCCCGCGAGGCCACCAGCGCGTCCGCCGCCGCCAGCAGGAGCGCGTTCTTGCGTTCCGTGGTGAGCAGGGCCAGCTCACGCGAGGCCGTCCGGGCGCGACGGGCCGCGTCGTGGACTGCGTCGCGCATCGGGTCGGCGGGCCGATCGGCGCCGGGGTGGCCGGTGGTCTCAGGAGCGTCGAGGTGGCTGGTGGTCATGGGGGTCAGCTTACCGGTGCGCCCGGGGAGGTCACCCGCACGAGTCAGACCGTGAGGACGGCCCCGGTCTCGCGGACGGCGAATTCCCGGAGACGACGGGCCAGGTCCGTGTCGCGGGCCCGGTCGGACCGGTCGCACGGGCCGGGCGCCCCGAGGATCTGACTGAAGCCTGTCGGCCCGATATAGGAGGCCGCCGGGAGGTCCTCGGTCGCGGCGTACAGGAGCGGCCGGGCCCCGTCGGCGGCAGTGGGGACGATCCGTCTCCCGAGTAGCTTCAGTACAGCGTTGACCGGGGGGAACGGGGTCGGGTCGAGGATCGAGGTGGCGGCGAACCCGGGGTGGGCCAGCTGGACGTCCACGGTGGAGCCGGCGGCGGTGAGCCGGTTCTGCAGGTCCAGCCCCCAGAGCATGCAGGCGAGTTTGGACTGCGCGTACGCGGCCGCCATCGAGTACCGGCGCGTGCGGAAATGCGGGTCCTCGAAGCCGATTCGTCCCTTGGCGTGCGCCATCGACGCGGTGATGACGACCCTCTCCCGGAGCAGCGGCAACAGCAGCTCCGTGAGCAGGAACGGACCGAGGACGTTGACCCCCAGGTGCAGCTCGAAGCCGTCTGTCGTCTCCCGCCTGGTCTTGCTCATCAACCCGGCGTTGTCGAGCAGGATGTCGATCGGTTCCGTGCAGGAGGCGGCGAACCCACGCACCGCGTCCAGATCGCCCAGATCGAGCTGGCGGACCTCGGTCGAACCGCCGATCTCGGAGGCGG
>NZ_JAALEF010000492.1:7443-7698 GCF_014145245.1 Dietzia sp. B44
CCCCCTCGGCGCGGGTGAGGGACGGGAGCACCACGTGGGCGCCCCGACCCGCGAGTTCACGGGCGGCCTCCAGTCCGATGCCGCTGGTGCCGCCCGTGACCATGACGGTCGTGCCGGTCAGGTCGGGCAGTGCGTCCACGGTCCACGTTGCTTCGCTCATGGGCCCAGTGTGCGCTCACGGCGCCCTCCCGTGGGCGGCCGGTGCCGCGGGCCCCGGCGCGCGCCGCGGTCTAGGAGACTGCTGAACAAGTGGCG
>NZ_JAALEF010000493.1:0-2500 GCF_014145245.1 Dietzia sp. B44
GGCCGCTCCGAGGCGGACGGCCAGGTCCACGGTGAGCGTCCGATTGGCGAGTCCGCGAACCCCGTCGGTGCCGAACAGTCGGGTCATGGTGCGTGATCCTCCGGGGTAGTGGGACCGCCACCGCACTGGGGGTGGGTGTTCCGGACCGGGTAAGGATAGCCCCGGCCGTGAGGTCCCTTGGAAAACGAGCCAGAGCAGGCCCCCGCGATCGCGGGCGCCTGCTCTGGGGTGTCGAGCGCGGAGATCAGCGCTTCGAGTACTGCGGGGCCTTACGGGCCTTCTTGAGGCCGGCCTTCTTGCGCTCGACGGCGCGGGCGTCCCGGGTGAGGAAGCCGGCCTTCTTGAGCGCCGGGCGGTCGTCCGGCGCGTACTGGATCAGCGCGCGGGCGATGGCCAGACGCAGCGCGCCGGCCTGTCCGGAGGGGCCACCACCGTGGAGCAGCGCCACGATGTCGAACTGCTCCTCGCGCTCGACCAGGACGAGCGGCGACTTGACGAGCTGCTGGTGCACCTTGTTCGGGAAGTACTCCTCGAGGGTGCGACCGTTGAGGGTGAACTGGCCGGAGCCGGGCATGAGGCGGACGCGGGCGACGGCCTCCTTGCGACGGCCGACCGCCTGCGTCGGACCGGAGGAGACGACCGGGGCCAGCTGGGTCTCGGCGTCGGCCACGTAGTCGGTACCGCCGGCGTAGTCGGCCTCGCTGTAGTCCTCGGCGACTTCGGCGGCGAGTTCCGCCACCGTGTCATCGGCGAGCTCGGCCTCGGGGGTGATGTTCTCGTCGGTCACTGGGCCACCTGCTTGATCTCGTAGGGCACGGGCTGCTGGGCGGCGTGCGGATGCTCGGGGCCCGCGTACACCTTCAGCTTGGAGGCGACGGCACGACCGAGCTTGTTGCTCGGGAGCATGCCCTTGACGGCCTTCTCGACGACGCGGTCGGGGCGCGTGTCCATGGCCTTGCCGAGGGACTGCGACTTGAGCCCGCCCGGGAAACCGGAGTGACGGTGGTGCATGACGCGCTCGCGCTTGTTGGACGAGATCGCGACCTTGTCGGCGTTGATGATGATGACGAAGTCGCCGGTGTCGGCGTTCGGGGCGAACTGCGGCTTGTGCTTGCCACGGAGGATGTTGGCGACCTGCACGGCGAGTCGACCGAGAACCACATCAGTGGCGTCGATGACGTACCAGGCGCGCGTCACGTCCCCGGGCTTGGGGGTGTACGTGGACACAGGCAATACCTCTGTCTGTCTAGTGGGGCTGCCGGCCTGTCGGACGCCCACCCCCTCGCGCGGCGGCCGGTGGTGACCCGCGGAGGCGGTCCGTCGATCCCGGGATACGGGGACGACACGGACGCCAGCGGCCAAGCCTACCGCCCGGCTGTCGACACTCCAACTCGCCGATCACGGGACCGGCGCGGATCAGTTAGACTCTCCCCCGGTTCCCGCCCTCGTAGCTCAGTGGATAGAGCACGGCTCTCCTAAAGCCGGTGTCGGAGGTTCGATTCCTCTCGAGGGCACCACGGCGCGCGTCCGACCATCCGACGCCCGCCCCACCACCGCGGATGCCGCACGACGCCTCTCGGCCAGCCCTGACGGGACCACTGACGCTGTTGACAGCAATACATGCACGTATGACAATCTGTGCATGCCATGGACGAGTGCCGACCCGCGAGCGATCCGGCGACTCCCGTGACATCCGCCAGCCATGCCCGGCGGCGACACGCCGGCGACGACCAGGAGCGACACCGATGACCGTGACCGACCACCCCACCGCCGAGCCCCACTCGCACACCCACGGACCCGGCTGCGGTCACGAGGCCGTGGTCCACGAGGATCACGTCGACTACCTGCACGACGGTCACCTGCACCGCGAGCACGACGGCCACTACGACGAGTGCACCACCTGCTCGTGTGACAACTGCACCGACAGTTGCGCGGTGTGCACCTGTACCGACTGCACCTGCGAGACCTGTAACCACAACGTGTGCTCGTGCGACAACTGCGGGGAGCGCCACGAGTGCGCGAACTGCGTGTGCGACGACTGCTCCTGCCCGACCTGCAGGCACGCGGCCTGAGTCACGGGTAGGCCGCCCGACCGGCCGGAAGCACCCGAGCCCGCTGATGAATCATCAGCGGGCTCGGGTGCGTCACGGGGGTCAGCGTCGCAGGGTCGCGGCGAACGCCCCTGTCAACGCGAGGATCGGCAGGCCGATGAACAGATGGACTATCGCCGCGGCCAACCCGTCGAGGAACGGCACCGTCACCAGCAGCGGGAGCGCCACCGCCGCGATGATCAGCAATCCCACGGTCCAGGAGAAGAACTGCTGCGGGTTCGCCGTACCCACCAGCAGCAGGTACCAGAGGAGCCCGGCCAGGATCGCGGCCACCGCCCCGTAGACCGCGTACATGGTGGGGGTGTTGCCGCCGTTCGCCCACTGGTGGCCGAAGCGGCCGAACGCCGCCTCCACCACCCAGGCGATCAGCCACCCGGCGATCGCCGCCA
>NZ_JAALEF010000493.1:2535-2862 GCF_014145245.1 Dietzia sp. B44
GTGGCGGCGACGCTGCCGAGGAACTTGCCCACGTCGATCGCGGGACCGCGGGGTTCACGGCGCTCCTGATAAGCGGCCTCGTTCGAGTAGGGCTCGTCGTACCCTGGGTCTCCGCCCATCTGCGAATACGCGCGCGAGTCGGGTTGCCCCATGCGCCGCGTCTGGTCGTCCTGTCCGGGATACATCTGTTCTGACCGCCTCCGAATCGGTGTGGTGGTCACCGAGGGTAGTCCCTTTGTCCACCGACTTCCCGTCGGTCGGGGTTCGACCCCCGGGGCGCACCGGGACGACGACGCGACCCGCCCGACCGCGTCTCGCGGTCGGGCG
>NZ_JAALEF010000493.1:2882-5729 GCF_014145245.1 Dietzia sp. B44
GGTCGGGATCGGTTCCGCCCGGGTGGGCCGGGTCAGTGGTTGATGGTCTTCTCCACACCGACGCCGGTGAGGGAGCGGACCTCCATCTCCACCCGCTTCTGCGGGAACTCGTCCTTCTTCCCGAGGAACGTGCCGATGATGCCGAGCAGGAACGCCAGCGGAATCGACACGATGCCCGGGTTGGACAGGGGGAACAGCGAGAAGTCGACACTGGTGATCATCGACTTCGGGCCACCCGAGACCGCGGGAGAGAGCGCGATCAGCACGAGTGTGCTGATCAGGCCGCCGTACATGGAGAACAGCGCACCGGTGGTGTTGAAGCGCTTCCAGAACAGCGAGTAGAGGATGGTCGGCAGGTTCGCCGACGCCGCGATGGCGAAGGCGAGGGCGACGAGGAACGCGATGTTCTGCCCCATGGCGCCGATGCCCATGATGATGGACGCGACACCGATCACCACGACGGTGATCCGGGACACGCGCAGCTGGGCCTTCTCCGTGGCCTTGCCGTGCTTGATCACACCGTTGTAGATGTCGTGGGCGAACGACGCCGAGGCGGTGATCGCCAGGCCCGCGACCACCGCGAGGATCGTCGCGAAGGCCACCGCCGAGATGATGCCGAGGAATATCTCCCCACCCAGCGCGAAGGCCAGCAACGGGGCCGCCGAGTTCACGCCACCCGGCGCCGCCTCGATGACGTCCGATCCCACCATCGCCGCGGCACCGAAGCCGAGGACCAGGGTGAACAGGTAGAAGGACCCGATGAGCGCGATCGCCCAGGTGACCGAGCGACGGGCCTCCTTGGCGGTGGGGACCGTGTAGAAGCGCATCAGCACGTGGGGCAGGCCGGCGGTACCGAAGACCAGGGCGATCGACAGGGAGATGAAGTCGAGCTTGCTGGTCTCGGTGGCGCCGTACTGCAGACCCGGGCTGAGGAGGTCCTTACCCGAGTTGGCGACGGCCTCGCCGAGGAGTGCCGAGAAGTTGCCCCGCGCCGCCACCAGGACGAACAGACACATGATCAGCACGCCACCCACGAGCAGCACGGCCTTGACCATCTGCACGTACGTGGTGCCCTTCATGCCACCGACCAGCACGTAGACGATCATCAGGATCCCGACGGCCGCGACGACGATCGCCTGGCCGGTGGAATCGTTGATGTTGAGCAGCAGGGCGACCAGACCGCCGGCGCCCGCCATCTGGGCGATGAGGTAGAACAGGCAGACCGCGAGAGTCGCCAGGGCGGCGGCCATGCGGACGGGCCGCTGGTTGAGACGGAAGCTCAGCACGTCGGCCATGGTGAACCGACCGGTGTTACGCATCAGCTCGGCGACGAGCATCAACGCCACCAGCCACGCCACCAGGAAGCCGATGGAGTAGAGGAAGCCGTCGTAACCGTTGATGGCGATGGCACCGGCGATGCCCAGGAACGAGGCCGCCGAGAGGTAGTCGCCGGCGATCGCGAACCCGTTCTGCGGCCCCGTGAAGGTGGAGCCACCGGTGTAGAAGTCCTTGGTCGACTTGGTCGACTTGGACGCCCGCAGCACCAGCGTCATGGTGACGACGATGAAGATGCCGAACACGACCATGTTGAGCAGAGTGGAGCCGACCTGCTCCCCCGGGGTGAGCTCACGGATGTTGATCAGCCAGTCGCCCATCAGGCCACCTCACCTTCCAGCTCGTGGCGGATCGCTTCCGCGCGGGGGTCGATCACCCGGTTGGCGAACCGGATGTACAGGAACGTGATGAGGAACGTGGTGACGAACTGCGCCAGACCGATGATCAGCCCCCAGGTGATGTTCCCGAAGACCCTGGTCGCCATGAAGTCGGTCGCGTAGACCGCCAGTAGCACGTACAGGAAGTACCAGACGAGGAAGGCGATCGTCATGGGGAAGACGAAGGCCCTGAACTTGCTGCGCAACTCCTGGAATTCCGGGCTGGAGTGCATCGCCTCGAAGTCAGCCGCTTCCGGGCTGCGTCGTGACGATCCTCCCACCGGGGGATCAGCTGGTTGGGACACGGAGGTCCTCCGTTTCAGTTCTCTCGAGCCACACCTCTGTAGTGATGCGCCTCACAGACTAGGACTGGAGAAGTGTGACACGGGACACAAGGGTTTGCCGAGGCCAATCCGCCCCGGGGGGCCGACGGAGGCAAACGCGGTGGTGACACCACCCCTATCGGGGGGCGGAGCCACCTCATCCGGGGGGGTCGGCGCCGGCGTCGGGGTCAGGCACCGCCCCGTCGACCGACGGCGTCGGCGAACACCCGGACGATCTCGTCGGTCGTCTGCGCGACATGACTGCTCCCCCCGGTCACCCGGGCGATCTCGGCCAGGGTCTCCGGGTCGGCGTCGTCGAGCAGGCCGACGGTCACCACGATCACCGGCTCGGACGGGTCGACCATGCCCCGGAGTGCGAGGAGGAAGTCGTCCCGGGTCAGCTCCGACACCGTGTCGTTGGCCCCGTCGGAGATCACGATGATCGAGTTGATCATGTCGGGGTCGTAGCCCGACCGGACCGCCGCGTAGGCGTCGAGCACGGTCCGGTGGAGATCCGTCCCTCCGCCGACCAGCCCGGGGAGCGACGCCAGGGCGCCGGCAAGCGAATCGCGGTGGCTCCCCTCGGGGGTGGGGGCGTCGAGGCGGGTGAGCGGGGCGACCTCGCGGTAGGGGCGCCCGTCCAGACCCGCGTCCCCACCGAAGGCCCACAGGCCGAGGGCGGCGTCGTCAGGGAACCGCGCGAGTCCCGCGTCGGCGGTCTCGACGAGTGTCCGGATCCGGGTGACCCCGGTGTCCGCCATGGCGAACCCCATCGAGCCCGAGGTGTCCACCAGGACGAGTGACCGTCCGGG
>NZ_JAALEF010000494.1:0-1448 GCF_014145245.1 Dietzia sp. B44
CTGAGCCGCCGCCCCCGCGGCCCGGGCCATCTGACCTCCAGCCGGCCCGGGCCCCGGCGGCGGACGAGGAGTGCTGCTGCCGAGCGGCGTCACTCGTTGCTTCGATCGCGGATGAAAACGGTGGCGTCTACTATCTTCGCGACGACCTCAGCGGCTCGGGCAGCGTCAGAAGTACTGCGAGCCGCCGTCGATGCTGATGTGCTCGGCGGTGATGAACTTCGACTCGTCCGAGGCGAGGAATGCCACCACGTTCGAGATCTCCTCCGGCTCGGCATAGGCCTGCTCGAGGAACGTCGAACCCATCAGGTTCAGCGGCGGATTAGTCTCGCCCACGGCTTCGAGCTGGCTCACCATGTCGCCGCCGCCCATCGGAGTCGCCACCCCACCTGGGTGGATGCTGTTGACCCGCACGTTCTTGGGCCCGAGCTCCGCGGCGAAGGCGCGTGTCATGCCCACCAGGGCGTGCTTGGAGGTGGTGTAGTGCACCATGAACGGCTGCATCTTCTTGCCCGCGTACGAGCTGGTGACGATGATCGACCCGCCGCCCGCGGCGATCACGTGATGCGCGGTGGCCATGACGGTGTTCCACACGCCGGTGGTGTTGATGTCGAGGGTCGCGCCGAAGGTCTCCGGGGTGATCGAGTCCCACGCTTGCGGGATACAGATGCCCGCGTTGGCCACCACCACATCCAGGCGGCCGAGTTCAGCCACGCCGTCGTCGACAATCTTCTTCATCCCGTCAAGATCGCGCACATCACCGACCGACAGCAGCGCCCGGCGCCCCTGCTCCTCGACGAGACGGCGCGTCTCCTCCAGGTCCTGCTCGGTGGCCTCGTCATATGGGATCGCGTCGATGATCGGTCCCGCGATGTCCAGGCCGATGATGTCGGCACCCTCGGAGGCAAGGCGAACCGCGTGCGTCCTGCCCTGGCCCCGAGCCACTCCTGTGATGAATGCGACCTTGCCCTCGAGCCGTCCCGTCATGATCAGTCTCCTTAAGCCGGTGTACCCCTACGGTATTCGGAATGCTGTGCGCTGGTGACGATTCGCCGCGCTGGCGCTGTCCAGCTCTTCCGGAAACCCCTGGGGGTAGGGCTTGGGCACAGCAACGTCCTTCCAGGCCGGGTGAATTCCAGTGGTCGGTGCAACACGGATCGTGGAGGTCGTGTTGTGACGTTGTCGGTGTTGGTGCATGCCAGGTGCGTGAGGTTGCTGCTGGAGGGCAAGAACAAGGTTCAGGTCGCCCGTGAGTTGGGGGTGTCGCGGACTTGGGTGAAGGGGTGGACCCGCTCGCGCGGTTTGATGTGCTCGATGGGCCCGGATGCGGGGTTGACCAGCGAGTCTCGTGAGCGTGCGCGGGTCTTGCTGGAGAGACTGTGCGGCGTGGACCCCCGCCTGGAAAGCGCAGATCAGCGCAGCTATTGGGCATCTCCGTTAGTTCGTCGGGG
>NZ_JAALEF010000495.1:0-2053 GCF_014145245.1 Dietzia sp. B44
TGGGCCAGGACCAGCTCGGGCAGGCCGGCGGTGGCGGCGAGCTCCTGTTGCCGGGTGAGGATCCGGACGAGCGTCGCCGTGCGATCGCGCAACCGGGCCGCGCGCTCGAACGCTCCGCCCGCCGCGATCGCGTCGATCTGGTCGACCATCGCCCTGACGGTCGCGGAGCTCCGGCCGGCGACCAGCGCCTCCCAGTCCTCCGCGTCGGGCGGGGAACCGAGGGTCTCGACGAGGTCCAGCCACGCCGACCTGGCGTCCTCGGATCTCCGGAACGGGCCGAGGGCGGACGGGTGCTCCGGTGTGCGGGTGACCTGTCCACGGATCGCGCGCCCGGAGGGTGGGGAGAGCCACCACCCGCGACGGGGACTCCGCGAGCGCCGGTTGTACGGCGGTTGCAGGGAATCGATGAGCCGCTCCTCGACGGTCCACGCCTCCAGGAGGTGCGCACAGGGCACCGACTCGACACTCGCGGCCAGCCCGACCATCGTGCGCATCCTGCTGCGCGAGTCGGCTCCGGAATAGTAGGAACGGGCCCTCCGCCGCACCGACACGGATGACCCCACGTACAGGGCGCCCCCCGACCCGTCACGGAAGAGGTAGACGCCGGGACCGGTGGTGAGCGCTTCGGTCAGCGCGGCGCGGCGCAGTACCTCGGGGGCGAGGCGGCCGTCGTACGACCGGAGCTCGGTGAGGGTGGCCACCCCGCAGTCCCCGACCCTGGAGATCAGGGCGTGGAGGACGTCGACGGTGGCGCGGGCGTCCTGGAGCGCCCGGTGGTTGGGCTCGACGGTGGATCCCAGATGGGCGGCGAGTTCACCGAGACGGTGTCCGCGGGTCTCGCCACGGTGGAGAATCCGACGTGCCAGGGCGAGCGTGCAGATCGACGGGGGATCCGGCCACTGATGGTCGGTGGAGACGGCAGCCGCCCGGAGGAAACCGAGGTCGAACCGGGCGTTGTGGGCGACCAGGACGGCGCCGCGGGAGAACTCCAGGAACGTCGCCATCACCTCTCCGAGGGTGGGCGCCCCGACGAGGTCGCCGGGGTCGATACCGGTGAGCCTGCTGATGTGCCCCGGCAGGGCACCGTCGATGGCGACGAACGTGGACAGCTCAGCCCGGACCTCGCCGCCCCGTACGCGGACCGCGCCGATCTCGGTGATCTCGTCCGTCCCCGGTCGGGTGCCGGTGGTCTCCAGGTCGACCACGACGAACGTCACCTCGGAGAGCATCGGTTCGAGTTCGTCGAACGCCGCCTGGACCCCCTGGGGCCCGGGCGTGCGGACCGGCTCTCGCGTCGGGGGAGTGGGCATGGTGCCGACGGTAGCGACCCGGTCCGACAGTGGCGGGGCGGACGGTCGTGGCGGAGGCCGGGTGCGGCCCGCCGCCGCGGAGGGGGATGTCGTACCCCGCCGTTACGGTCGGCCTCGAGCCGTAGATCGCGGCCCGGTAACGAATGGGCAACACGCCCAGGACGGAGTGTGATGTAGATCATGTTCTCGATGGACTGCTCACGGTGCCCGGCCCGCCCGCGCCGGTGTGAGGACTGCGTCGTCTCGGTGCTCCTGGCCGGAGAGTCGCAGGTGGACGCGCTTTCCGAGGAGTCGTGTGGGTACGTCCTGGAGCCGGAGGTGCGTTCGGCGATCGAGGTGCTCATGGAGCTCGGAATGGTCTCGACGGTCGAGATCATGGCCTCGGAGACGGCCGCCTAGCGGATGGACTGGACTTCGACGAGATGGTTTCGTAACCTTTTCGAGACCTCGGAAGTCATCACCCGCCCGCCGGTGGGGGGCCGGGGTCACCACCAAAGCGCCAACCACGGTGCACCGGGGAACCACGTTCCACTGGGGTGAATCGCCCGAGGGCCGAGAGGTCCGGGCGTAGGACAGACTTCCGTGTCCGAACCCGTCAGCTAACCCGGTCGGTGTCCAGGAAGAAAGAGGAAATCACTCTCGTGGGAGCCCACAGCATCAAGGCCAGCTCGACCGGGCGTCGTGTCGCCACCGCAGGACTGCTCGCGGCCGGAGCCGCCATCGCCGGCGCCGGGACCGCGGCC
>NZ_JAALEF010000048.1:0-11958 GCF_014145245.1 Dietzia sp. B44
CGTCGGCAGCACCGACGGGATGTTCTCCAACCCCTCGAGGCGGAGGACCTCCTCCACCAGGTCCGCGGGCAGCGTGAGGTCCGGTCGCCAGGTCGGCGGGGTGACCGCGAGCAGCACCTCGTCGTCCCCGGTGACCGTGCACCCGACCTGCTCCAGGCGGTGGCGCGCGGTGCCGGTCGGGTAGTCCACGCCGGCGACGCGGGAGGGCCTGCCCTCATCGAACGCGATGGTCGGCATGACGGGGGCGGAACCGATGTCGGTGAGCGAGGCCTCGACCGTGCCGCCGGTGATCCCGGCGAGCAGCGTCGCCGCCCGGTCCAGTGCGGCGATCGTGGCCGCGGCGTCGACACCACGCTCGTACCGCTTGCCCGCCTCACTGGGGAGCTTGTGACGGCGGATCGTCCGGAACACCGCGAGGGTGTCCCACACGGCGGCCTCGAGGAGGACGTCCGTGGTCTGCCCGGACACCTCCGTGCTCGCGCCGCCCATGACACCTGCCAGTGAGATCGGCCCGCGGTCGTCGCAGATGACCACGTCCTCGGGGTCCAGCGTCCGCTCGACGTCGTCGAGGGTCGTGAGCACCTCCCCGGACCGCGCCCGGCGGACGACGAGACCGCCCTCGAGCGTCGCGGCATCGAACGCGTGCATCGGGTGCCCGAGCTCGAGCATGACGTAGTTGGTCACGTCGACCGCCGGCGAGATCGGGCGCACGCCCGACAGCAGCAGCCGCCTGGCCATCCACCACGGTGTCCGCGCGGTGGGGTCCACTCCGGTGACCCGGCGCAGGGCGAACCGGCGGGCGCCGGACTCCTCCGTCACCTCGAGCGGCCAGGTCTCGCCCTCGGACCCGAGGCCCTGTTCGACGGCGGGATCGGCGAAGTCCAGGCCGAATCCACACGCGAGTTCGCGGGCCAGGCCGCGCGCCGACAGGCAGTACCCGCGGTCCGGGGTGACGTTGAGCTCGATGACGGTGTCGGGTCCCGCCGCCCCGGCGTCGAGGACCGGCCCGGCCGGGTCGCCGGGCTCCGCAGTGCCCTCGGCCAGGACGATGATGCCGCTGTGGTCGGATCCGATCCCCAGCTCGGACGCCGAGCAGATCATGCCCTCACTGGGCTTGCCGTACGTCTTCCGCCTGCCGATCTCGAACCCACCGGGAAGGACGGTTCCGGGCAGCGCGACGACCACCAGGTCGCCCGCCTCGAAGTTCCGCGCCCCGCAGACGATCTGCTGCGGTTCGCCGGCACCCACGTCGACCAGGCAGAAGCGGATGGGTTTCTTGAACCCCTCGAGCTCCTCGATACTGCTGACCCGACCGATCGTGAGCGGTCCCGAGATCTCGGGCAACTGCTCCGGCTCGCCCTCGACCTCGAGGCCGACGCGCACGAACCCCGCGTCGAGCTCGGCCGGGGTCACCGACCAACCGTCGTTGGCCCGCTGCAGGATCTCGGTCAGCCAGGACTGCGCAATTCGCACTGTGGGGGTCCTTGTTCTTCTCGGGTGGAAGGGGCGGTGGGTCAGGCGCGGATGCCGAAGGGCAGCGAGAACCGCACGTCCCCCTCGACCATGTCCCGCATGTCGGACAGTCCGTTGCGGAACTGCAGGGTGCGCTCGAGGCCCATGCCGAACGCGAACCCCGAGTAGACCTCCGGGTCGATGCCGCAGGCGGTCAGCACGTTGGGGTGGACCATCCCGCACCCGCCCCACTCGACCCAGCCCGCGCCCCCCTTCTTCCGCGGGAACCACACGTCGACCTCGGCAGAGGGCTCCGTGAAGGGGAAGTAGTTGGGCCGCATCCGGGTACGGGTCTCCGGTCCGAAGAGCGCGCGGGCGAAGGCGTCGAGCGCACCGCGCAGGTGCGCCATGGTCAGCCCCTTGTCGATCGCCAACCCCTCCACCTGGTGGAACACCGGGGTGTGGGTGGCGTCGAGCTCGTCCGTGCGGAACGTCCGTCCGGGGCAGGCCACGTAGATCGGCGGCTCCCGATCGAGCATCGTCCGGATCTGCACGGGCGAGGTGTGGGTGCGCAGCACCTGGCGGCTGCCCTCGGGAGCGATGTGGAAGGTGTCCTGCAGGGTGCGCGCGGGGTGGTCCGGGAGGAAGTTCAGGGCGTCGAAGTTGTAGTGCTCCGCCTCGACCTCCGGGCCCTCGGTGATCTCCCAGCCCATCGCCACGAACACGTCCGCGACCTGCTCGGTGATGATCGTGATGGGGTGCTGGGCGCCCACCGGAGCCCGACCCGACGGCACGGTCAGGTCCAGGGTCTCGGCCACGAGGACGGCGGCGTCACGCTCCGCCTGCAGCTCGGCGAGGCGGGCGTCATAGGCCTGCTGGACCCTGCCCCGCGCCACGTTGACGGCCTTTCCGGCGGAGGCCTTCTGCTCCTTGGGCAGCGAGCCGAGGGTCCGGCGTCCCAGCGCGATCGGGCTGCGGTCGCCCAGGTGGGCGGTCTTGGCGGCGGCCAGGGCGTCCAGGTCCGTGGCGGCGGCGAACGCCGCCTCGGCCTCCGCCGCGTACCCCGCCAGCGACTCCTCGTCGATCCGCACCTCGACAGCGCTCGTGTCTTCGCTCACCTGTGCTCTCGTCCTCCCTGTCACGGCGATCTCCGGCGACCGCCGGCGGCATCCCGCAACAGACTAGTCGATCGGGATCGGACCCCCCGGCCCACCTGCGCGTACCCCCTCGCCGCGAGGGGTCACCCGCTAACGCACCTCGTGAACGGCCCCGGAGTCCACCACGAGCTCGCGGGTCCCCCGGAAACCCTGGCGCATCCGCCGGTCGTGGGTCACCAGCAGGACCGTGCCGTCGAAGGCCTCCACGGCCTGCTCGAGCTGCTCGATCGCGGGTAGGTCCAGGTGGTTGGTGGGCTCGTCCAGCACGAGCAGGTTGACGCCGCGCTGCTGGAGCAGGGCCAGCGCCGCCCTGGTCCGCTCCCCCGGGGACAGGGACGCGCACGACCGGGCGACGTGCTCGCCGCCCAGTCCGAACTTGGCCAGCACCGTCCGCCCCTCGGTGGGGTCCAGACCCGCCGGGTCCGCGGCCACGCAGAACCTGTCCAGCAGGGGCCCCGGGCCACCGAACTCCGCGCGGGCCTGGTCGACGCGACCCGCCGCGACGCCGGCTCCCGTGCTCACCCGCCCGGTGTCCGGGAGCCGATCGCCCGCGAGCAGACCCAGCAGCGTGGACTTGCCGGAACCGTTGGCGCCGGAGATCAGCACCCGGTCCCCCGAGTCGATCTGCAGGGTCACCGGACCGAGCGCGAAGTCACCGCGGCGGACGACGGCGTCGGACAACACCGCCACGACCGACCCCGACCGGGGCGCGGTCGCGATCTCCATCTGCAGCTGCCACTCCTTGCGCGGTTCGGCCACCACGTCGAGCCGCTCCATCGCACGCTCGGTCTGGGAGATCTTGGCGGCCTGCTTCTCCGACCGCTGGCCGGCCCGGTTGCGGATGTGCTTGTCCTTCTCGGCATCCTTGCCGCCCGACTTGCGCATGGTGTTGCGGACGCCCTTGTCGAGCCACGTCTTCTGGGTCTGCATGCGGTCCTTGAGCTGACCGACCCGGCCCGCGTACTCCTCGTATGCCTCGCGCGCCCGCTGCCGCGCCAGCGCGCGCTCGGCGAGATACGACTCGTATCCTCCGTCGAACACCGTGATCTGCCGCTGGGCCGAGTCGAGCTCGACGATCCCGGTCACACACCTGGCCAGGAACTCACGGTCGTGACTGACCACCACCATCGGACGCCGCTCGGTCCGCATGAAGTCCTCCAACACCGCGAGCCCCGCCAGGTCGAGGTCGTTGGTCGGCTCGTCCAGCAGCAGGATCTCGTACTGGCTGAGCAGCACGGCGGCGAGGGTGACACGGGCGGCCTGGCCGCCCGAGAGCGCCGACATCGGCAGACCCAGAACGGCGACGTCCAATCCGAGCCGGGCGGCGGTCACCGGGATCCGCTCGTCCAGGTCTCCACCGCCGAGGGCCAACCATCGCTCGAGGGCGTCGCCGTAGGCGTCGGCGGCCGAGTCCGAGTCCGCCATCTGCAGCGCGAGTGCGTCCATGTGCTCCTGCGCGTCGGCGACCCCGGTGGCGCGGTGCAGGAAGTCGCGCACCTCCTCGTCGTCGTGGCGCTCCACCTCCTGACGGAGGAACCCCACCGTCGCGTGCGGTGGGCTGACGGTGACCGTCCCCGACATCTCGGCGTCGGGCGCGCCGGCGAGGGCGTGGAGCAGAGTCGATTTGCCGGCGCCGTTGGGTCCGGTGAGCCCCCAGACGTCACCCTCGGCGACGACGAGGTCGAGACCGGCGAACAGGGTCCGCGCACCTCGTGAGGCCCCCAGGCCGCGGGCGGTGAGGGTGGCGGTCACGAGGCGGCGGCCTGCAGGCGCGCGCTGGTGTGGAGGCAGATCGAGGCAGCGGTGACGATGTTCAGGCTCTCGGCCCGCCCGCGGAGGGGGATGCGCACGCGGACGTCGGCAGCGTCGGCCAGCGCGTCGGGGACGCCGTGCGCCTCGTTTCCGAAGACCCACGCGGTCGGCCGGGACAGCACGTCGTCGGCGTGTTCGATGTCCACCTCACCGTCGCCGGTGGCCACCGCGACCTGGAGGCCCAGCCGGTGGGCGCGGTCGACCAGGTCCGTCTCGGCGATCCCGCGCACCACGGGGAGATGGAAGAGGCTGCCGGCGGAGGCGCGGACCGCCTTGGTGTTCTCCGGATCCACCGCGCCCCCGGTGAGCCACACGGCGTCGGCGCCGAGTGCGTCCGAGACGCGGATGAGGGTGCCGACGTTCCCCGGTTCGGCCAGCGCCTGGCCCACCGCGACGAGGCGCACAGACCCCTCGTCCGGGTCCCCGGGGTCGCGGACGACCGACCGGCACAGCGCGACGATGCCCGTGGGCGAGACGGTGTCCGACAGCGCCCTGATCGCACGGTCGGTCACCACGGAGACGGTGACCCCGGATGCCGATGCGGTGGTCACGAGGGTGGCGAACCGGTCGAGCGAGTCCGGGCCGCAGAACACCTCGATCGCCGCCCCGGTCGTCAGGGCCGACTCGACCGAGTTGGCCCCCTCCGCGAGGAAGCGCCCGGCCTTGCGCCGGGCGGCCGCGCGGTGGAGCTTGGATGCGGAAACGACCCGCGGTGTCCGTTCGGTGAACGGATCCGCGGGTCGTCCGGTGCCCTCCCCGGGCAGGGTGCTGTGCGTCACATTCGCAGACGTCAGGCAGCCGGCGCGTTGACGTCGGCCGGCAGGGCCTTGCGCGCGACCTCGATGAGCGCCGTGAAGGCGGCCGGGTCGGTGACGGCCAGGTCGGCGAGTACCTTGCGGTCCACCTCGACGCCCGCGAGCTTGAGGCCCTGGACGAAGCGGTTGTAGGTCATGTCGTTGGCGCGGGCCGCCGCGTTGATGCGGGTGATCCACAGCTTCCGGAAGTCGCCCTTGCGCGCGCGACGGTCACGGTAGCTGTAGGTCATCGAGTGGAGCATCTGCTCCTTGGCCTTGCGGTACAGCCGCGAACGCTGCCCGCGGTAGCCCTTGGTGGACTCGAGTACGGTCCGACGCTTCTTCTGGGCGTTGACTGCCCTCTTCACGCGTGCCACTGATCAATCCTCACTGGTTTGGGTCGGTCGCTCGTGGGCGACCGGAAGTTTCTTCGAAGGTGGGAGGGCTCAGAGCCCGAGAAGCCGCTTGATGCGGGGGACGTCGGCCGGGGCGACATCCGTACGGCCGTCGAGGCGACGGGTGCGCTTGGTGGGCTTCTTCTCCATGATGTGGCGACGGTTGGCCTGCTGGCGGACCAGCTTGCCGGTTCCGGTCTTCCGGAAGCGCTTGGCGGTGCCCTTGTGGGTCTTCATCTTCGGCATGATCGGTCTTCCTCACATGGTTCGTCCCGGAAGGCCCGGTGGGACCTCGGGTGTGCGGACGTCGGGCGTCCGTGGTCTGGGCGGCGGAGGGCCTATTCGGAAGCGGGGTCCGTGACCTTGGACTCCTGCGCCTTGGCGCGGGTCTTGGCGCCCTTGTGGGGGGCGACGACCATGGTCATGTTACGGCCGTCCTGCTTGGCACTGGTCTCGACGTATCCGTATTCGGTGATGTCGTCCGCCAGCCGCTGGAGCAGCCGGTACCCGAGCTCGGGGCGGGACTGCTCGCGACCGCGGAACATGATCGTCACCTTGACCTTGGAGCCCTTCTCGAGGAAACGGACGACGTTCCCCTTCTTGGTCTCGTAGTCATGGGTGTCGATCTTGGGCCGGAGCTTCTGCTCCTTGACCACGGTCTGCTGCTGGTTCTTCCGCGACTCGCGCTCTTTCTGCGCCGCCTCGTACTTGAACTTTCCGTAGTCCATGATCTTGCAGACCGGCGGGCGCGCGGTGGGCGCGACCTCGACGAGGTCCAGATCGGCCTCGAGGGCCAGACGAAGTGCATCCTCGACACGAACGATCCCCACCTGCTCGCCCCCGGGGCCGACGAGTCGGACTTCGGGGACACGGATTCGTTCGTTGATACGTGCTTCGGCGCTGATGGGCCCTCCTCGGTAGATGGTGCTCTGTCCGCGACCGCTCGCGCGGTCGCGCATCCGCCCTCGAGGTACCCACGGCACCACCGGACACACCGGCGATACCGAGAAGGCCCCACGGCACGGATACCGGGGGGCCTCTCACTCCTCACCCGTCGACGAGACGTCTCCGCGATACGCTCGCAGACCCCTCGTCGGGGGTGGTGACCATCAAACAACCCAGGGCGTCGGATGGTGGGAGATCGGGCTCCTCTTGGACGTCGGAACCCACCACGAAGCGGATTCCCACAGTCGGAGCAGAACTCTACCAGGATTCCCGGGGACCCCCAAACCGGTCCGACCGCCCGGAGTCGCCCGGCCCGTGGGACAGTGTTCGGCATGAACACCGACCACCCCGCGTCCACAGATCCCGCCGCCGACGCGACCGCAGAGAGTTCTCTCGAGGACCATCTCGACGCCCGCGAGGTCGAGATCGTCGAACTCGCCGACGTCCCCGCCCAGGAGATCATCTTCCGCTCGATCGTCGTGCTGATGAGCGCCGCGGCGGAGAAGCTGGGGCTGTCCGACGACGACCCGACCGCGAGCCCGCATCTCGACCTCGACGAATCGCGCAAGCTGATCACCTCGCTCGCCGGACTCGTGACCGGGTCCGCCGAGTACCTCGGGCCGCAGGCCAGCGTGGTGCGGGATGGTCTCCAGGGGTTGCAGCGCGCGTTCCGCGAGGCCAGCGCGTTCCCCGACGAGCCCGGCGAGGGTCCTGGCGAGAAGTTCACCGGCCCCGTCTACTGACCCCCGACTGCCCGACGCCGGGGTACGCGACGCCACGGTCGCACCCTCCGGCGTCGGGTCAGCGCAGGGCCCGTGCCTTGCGTGCCGCCTTGGCCGCGGTCTTGTCCGACGCCGTCTTCCTCGCGGGCGCCTTCTTCGCGGGCGCCTTCGTGGCCGCGGCCTTGCTCGCCGCCGCCTTCTTGGCGGGCGCACCATCGACCGACACCGGGACGGTCCGGGATCCCTCCGGGCCCTCCTGCGTGACCGGGAGGACCTGCGCGAGGAAGCGACCGGTGTGACTCTCCGGCACCGCCGCGACCTGTTCGGGGGTGCCCTCGGCCACGACGACGCCACCGCCGGCGCCACCCTCGGGCCCCATGTCGATCACCCAGTCGGCGCTCTTGATCACGTCGAGGTTGTGTTCGATCACGATGACGGTGTTGCCCTTGTCGACCAGCCCCTGGATCACCAGGAGGAGCTTGGTGATGTCCTCGAAGTGCAGACCCGTGGTGGGCTCGTCGAGGATGTAGACGGTCCGTCCACTCGACCGCTTCTGCAGCTCGGCCGCGAGTTTGACCCGCTGCGCCTCACCGCCGGACAGCGTGGGTGCCGACTGGCCCAGACGCACGTACCCCAGGCCGACCTGCGAGAGGGTCTTGAGGTACCGGTGGATCGAGGTGATCGGCTCGAAGAACTCGCACGCCTCCTCGATGGGCATGTCGAGCACCTCGGCGATGGTCTTGCCCTTGTAGTGCACCTCGAGGGTCTCGCGGTTGTACCGGGCGCCGTGACACACCTCGCACGGGACGTAGACGTCCGGCAGGAAGTTCATCTCGATCTTGAGCGTGCCGTCCCCCTGACACGCCTCGCAACGGCCGCCCTTGACGTTGAACGAGAACCGCCCCTGCTTGTAGCCCCGGACCTTGGCCTCGGTGGTCGCCGCGAACAACGTCCGGATCTTGTCGAACACCCCGGTGTACGTGGCCGGGTTGGACCGCGGGGTGCGACCGATCGGTGACTGGTCCACCTGGACCAGCTTGTCGAACGACTCCACCCCGTCGATGCGGGAGTGCCGTCCGGGAACCTGGCGCGCCCGGTTGAGCTGGTTGGCCAGCGAGGTGGCGAGGATGTCGTTGACGAGCGTGGACTTGCCCGAGCCGGACACGCCGGTGACGGCACACAGCACACCGCCCGGGAACACCACGTCGACGTTCTTGAGATTGTTCTCGCGTGCCCCGCGCACGTGGAGGACCTTCTCCGGGTTCAGTCCACGCCGCGTGTCGGGCACCGCGATCGACCGCCGCCCCGCCAGGTAGTCACCCGTGAGCGACTCCTCGCTGGCCAGCAGCCCCTCGTAGTCCCCGGAGTGCACCACCCGTCCGCCGTGTTCGCCGGCCAGGGGTCCGATGTCCACGATCCAGTCCGCCGCGCGGATGGTGTCCTCGTCGTGCTCCACCACGAGCAGCGTGTTCCCCAGGTCCCTCAGCCGGACGAGAGTGTCGATCAGGCGACGGTTGTCCCGCTGGTGCAGACCGATGGACGGCTCGTCGAGCACGTAGAGCACGCCGGCGAGACCGGACCCGATCTGGGTGGCCAACCGGATGCGCTGGGCCTCCCCGCCGGACAGGCTGCCCGCCACCCGGTCCAGGGACAGGTAGTCCAGTCCCACGTCGAGGAGGAAACCCATGCGGGCCTGGATCTCCTTGAGGACCCGGCCGGCGATCATCGCCTGGCGGGAGTCCAGTTCGAGGCCGTCCAGGAACTCGGCGCAGTCCGCGACCGACATCCGGGAGATGTCGGCGATCGACCGGTCACGCCCGCCGGGGCCGGTCATCGTGACGGCGAGGATCTCCGGCTTGAGACGGGTCCCCTCACAGGCGGGGCACGGCACCTCCCGCATGTACCCCTGGTAGCGCTCCTTCTGCGACTCCGACTCCGTCTGCTCCAGTCGGCGTTTGAGGAACGACATGACGCCCTCGAACTTGGCGTCGTAGGTCCGGACCCGGCCGTAGCGGTTCTTGTACCGCACCCGGACCTTCGTCGACGCCCCTCCGAGCACCGCCTTGCGCACCTTGGCGGGCAGGTCCTGCCAGGGGGTGCGCAGGTCGAAGCCCAGGTCGTCGGCCAGTCCCGAGAGCAACTGCTGGAAGTAGTCGGCGCTCTGGCCCCCCGACCACGGGGCGATCGCGCCGTCCGCCAACGACCGCTCGGGATCGGGTATCACCAGGTCGGGGTCCACCTCGAGGTGCGAGCCGAGCCCGTCGCAGACCGGGCAGGCGCCATAGGGGGAGTTGAAGGAGAACGCGCGGGGTTCCAGGTCGTCGAGCCCGATCGGGTGGCCGTTGGGGCAGGCCATGTGCTCGGAGAACCGGCGCCGCCGGCCGGGGTCGGCCTCGTCGAGGTCAACGTAGTCGATGACGATCACCCCGTCCGCCAGTCCCAGCGCGGTCTCGACGGAATCGGTGAGCCGCTGGCGGGAGGACGGTTTGGCGGCGAGGCGGTCCACGACCACCTCGATGTCGTGCTTCTCCTGCTTCTTGAGCGTCGGCGGCTCCGCGAGGGTGTGGAGTTCTCCGTCCACCCGCACGCGGTTGTACCCGTCGGCCGCGAGTTGGGCGAAGAGGTCGACGAACTCGCCCTTGCGGGTGCGCACGACCGGCGCCAGCACCTGGAACCTGGCGCCCTCCTCCCCCTCGAGGATCTGGTCGACGATCTGCTGAGGGGTCTGACGCGAGATCACCTCCCCGCACGTCGGACAGTGCGGAACACCCGCCCGCGCGTAGAGCAGACGCAGGTAGTCGTAGACCTCAGTGATGGTGCCCACCGTCGACCGGGGGTTCCGGTTGGTGGACTTCTGGTCGATCGACACCGCCGGGGAGAGTCCCTCGATGAAGTCGACGTCCGGCTTGTCCATCTGACCGAGGAACATGCGCGCGTAGGAGGAGAGGGATTCGACGTACCGACGCTGCCCCTCGGCGAAGATGGTGTCGAAGGCCAACGAGGACTTGCCGGAGCCCGACAAACCCGTGAAGACGATCAGGGAGTCGCGCGGGACGTCGATGTCCACGCCCTTGAGGTTGTGTTCCCGTGCGCCGCGGACGACCAGACGGTCCACCATGGGTACTCCTTCCGAGGGGGATGTCGCCACGGACCCGTGGCGGTGGCCGTGCGCGCCGCATGGCCGCCGTCCCGCAGACGAAGGTACCAACGAACCCCGACACGCTTACCACCACGAACCGCCGTCGCCGCCAGTAGCCTGCAATTATGTCGAATCCCACCGAGTCCGTCCCCGAGCACATCACCCTCACCGAGGGCTACTCCGGCCGCCTGGGTGGCCGCCTGACCGGTGAGCGCTGGACCGTCGGCCCGGCCCGGTTGTCCAAGATCTCCGTCGGGGAGATGGACAACAACGTCTACGTGATCGAGTCCGTCTCGACGGGCGCGGCACTCCTCGTCGACGCCGCGAACGACGCCCCCCAGCTCATCGCGCACCTGCAGGCGCACGCCCCCGGGGTGAGAGAGGTGGTCACGACCCACCTGCACGCCGACCACTGGATCGGCCTGTCGGAGACCGTCGAGGCCCTCGGCCTCACCACCATCGCCTCACCCGGTGACGCCGGGGACATCCACGTACCGACCGACCGCCACGTCTCCCACGGTGACGAGCTCGTCGTGGGGGACCTGCGCCTCGGGGTGATCGGCCTGCGGGGTCACACCCCGGACGGCATCGGGCTCCTCCTCCGCACCGAGGAGGGGACCCACCTGTTCCCCGGGGACTCCCTCTTCCCCGGCGGACCGGGCAAGACGGGCACCCGGGAGCAGTTCGACACCCTCATGGACGACCTCGAGTCCCGGGTCTTCGCCGTGCTCGAGGACGACGTGGTGGTCCACCCCGGGCACGGGGACGACACCACGCTCGGGGCCGAGCGTCCGAACCTCGGCACGTGGCGAGAGCGCGGCTGGTGACGCCCGACGGCACCGACCGACCGGCCGATCAGAATCGTTATCCGGCCCCCGTCACAGCTGATCGTCCCAGCGCATCACGCAGGTCCGTAGGGTCCGTGGCGGGGGACGATCCTCCGACCGGAGGCGCCGGGCCGGGGTTTTCACTAGGTTCGACCACGCATCCCAATTCCCAGGAGGAACGATGATCCGACGACTCGCACGACCCATGCTCGCCACGGTGTTCGTCATCGACGGCGTGGAGACGCTACGCAATCCGCAGGCCCATGTGGCCAAGGCGGCCCCGCTCGTGGACAAGGCCGCACCCCTGGTGGAGAAGGGCGAGCAGGCCGTCAACGAGCACGTGACGACCTCCGTGCCGCCGGTCACCAAGGACACCGAGACCCTGGTCAAGGCTCTCGCGGGAGTCAAGGTCGGTGCCGGTGTGCTGTTCGCGCTCGGCAAGGCCCCCCGCCTGTCGGCCCTCGCCCTCACGGCGTCGCACCTGCCCACGACCGTCACCCGCAACGACTTCTGGGCGGAGTCCGACCCCGCCGCCAAGAGCCGCAAGACCACCGGTCTGGCGACCGACGTCGCCCTGCTCGGTGCGCTCCTGCTCGCATCGGTCGACACCGCCGGCCAGCCGGGCCTGACGTGGCGTGCCCGCAAGGCCGGGGACAAGGTCTCGGCCAAGCTGCCCGGGGCCAAGGCCGAGTCCGTGGCCGCCGGCGCCGCCATC